>DATCFQ010000483.1:0-2594 GCA_036509495.1 Caulobacteraceae bacterium | reverse complement strand
CCGCCTCTCTCGTCGAACAGCACCGTGCTTTGCACCCCGCCGCCGGGAGTCATCCAGTCCAGCCGCCAGGCCCCGTCCATGCGGGCGGAGTCGTAGGGCGGGGTGGCGACCTGGGTGGTCCGGGGGGCCGGAAAGACCGCGCTCGCGTGCATCCGCTCGCCAGCCACGCTGAGCAGGTGGGCGGCGGGGGTCAGGGTCTGCGAGAGGGCGGCGCTGAAGACCCCCGAGGCGTCGGCTCGATCCTCGCCCGCGTCCTTGCCGTCCAGGAACAGCCGGATGGTCTCTCCTCCGGCGGTCCGGCCCGAGGCCATGGCGGCGCCGGAGGCGTCATAGTCGATGGCGGCGATTCCCCGTTGCGGGTCGGCCGGTGGCAGGACGGCGGCGGCGGCCGGACGCAGCATGGCCGCGGCCGGTCCCGGCGCGGGCAACACCGCGATGTAGCCGATCGCCCGCACCAGCCGCGCGCCGACCGTCTCGGACAGCGAATAGAGCCGCGGCGAGGGGCTCGCCGGCGTGGTGAGGCTCCAGACGCCGCGGCGGTCGGCCGCGCCGGTGATGGCCGAACCGTCGGGCGAGGCCAGGCGCACGGCGGCGCCCGGGACCGCGTCGCCCGAGAGGCGAATGCCGGCGGCGCGGCGATTGGCCTGCAGCAGCAGAGGCGGCGCCAGATAGCCGGTGAGCGCCTGGGGCGCAGGCGCAGGCGCGGCGGCGCCATGCGATGGCGCAGCACGGCTGCAGCCGGCCGCCAGGGCGCCGATGGCCAGAACAGCGATCAGGCCTCTTATCTTCACCGGCGTCCGTTCTCCCCGAGGTTCCTCACGCTGATATATGTGCTTCACGGACGAACGATAGGGCGAGTCTGAAGCCCTGGAGCGCGGCATGTCGGCGGAAGCGGTAGCGATCAGATCGGTGGGCCTGTTCTGTGGCTCCTCGGCAGGGACCGACCCGGCCTGGGCGGCGGCGGCCGCAGCGTTCGGGCGCACCCTCGCCGGCGAGGGGCTGCGGCTGGTCTATGGCGGCGGGGCGATCGGGCTGATGGGCGCCTGCGCCAGGGCGGCCATCGGCGCCGGCGGGCAGGTGCTGGGCGTCATCCCCGAGTTCCTGCGCCTGCCCGAAGTGGCCTATGAGGCGGCTGAGCTGGTGGTGGTGGCCTCGATGCACGAGCGCAAGGCGGTGATGTTCCGCGAGGCCGACGCCTTCGTGGTCATGCCGGGCGGCATCGGCACGCTGGAAGAGGCGATCGAGCTGTTGTCCTGGTCGCGGCTGGAGCTGCACGCCAAGCCCATCGTCTTCCTCGACCTCGCCGGATTCTGGCGGCCGCTGTTCGAGCTGTTCGACCACACGGTGCGCCAGGGCTTCACCCCGCCCCAGTTCGCTTCGGCCTATTCGGCGGTCGGGGCGGTGGCCGAGCTCTTGCCGCGCCTGCGCGAGATGGCCGCCGTCGCCGGCGCGCGCGAACCCATGCCCCTGACGGTGACCTGACCCAGATGGACTTCCGGACCCTGAAAACCTACGGCGCCGCCTTCGCTCTCGAAGACGCGACCATCCCCGAGCTGCCGAACCATCACAGCGGCAAGGTGCGCGACAGCTACGACCTGCCTGGCGACCGGCGCCTGCTGATCGCCACCGATCGCCTCAGCGCCTTCGACCGGATCCTGACGGCTGTGCCGCTCAAGGGTCAGGTGCTGACCCAGACCGCCCGCTTCTGGTTCGAGGCGACCGCCGACATCTGCCCCAACCATGTGCTGGACTATCCCGACCCGAACGTGCTGCTGGCCCGGCGGCTGACCATCCTGCCGGTCGAGATCGTGGTCCGGAGTTATCTGGCGGGCACGACCGGCACCTCGATCCTGACGCACTACAACCAGGGCCGCCGCGAGATGTACGGGGCGCGCTTTGCCGATGGGCTGAGGCCCAACGAGATGCTGCCCCAACCGATCATCACCCCCACCACCAAGGCCGACGCCGGCGACCACGACGCACCGCTGTCGGCTGACGAGATCCTGGAACGCGGGCTGTTGACCCCGGAGCAGTGGGAGACCGTCTCCGATTACGCCCTTCGGCTGTTCGCCCGTGGCCAGGCGATGGCCGCCGAGCGCGGGCTGATCCTGGCCGACACCAAGTACGAACTCGGATTGGACGGGGAGGGCCGCATCGTGCTGGCCGACGAGATCCACACCCCCGACTCCAGCCGCTATTGGTTGGCGCAGAGCTATCCCGATCGCTTCGCGCGCGGCGAGCGGCCCGAGAGCTTCGACAAGGACTTCGTACGCAGCTGGGTGGCGGCGCGCTGCGATCCCTACAAGGATCCGATCCCGCCCATTCCCGAGGAACTCGTGCTGCAGACCGCCGAGGTCTATCTGCGCGCCTTCGAGACCATCACCGGCCAGGCCTTCACGCCTCCGCCGCCGGACGAGCCGGTGCTGCAGCGCATCCGCCGCAATCTCAAAGCTTTCATGTAAGGGGAAGCGTCGACCGGCCGGAGCCCGATCAGGGGGGCTGGGGGGGCTGTAAGGATCCGAGACCAAGCGCCCGACCGATCGACAAGGCCAAACTGACGTCGCCATGCGGCCCTGGCGCGCCCGGAAAAAGGT
>DATCFQ010000482.1:0-3008 GCA_036509495.1 Caulobacteraceae bacterium | reverse complement strand
CGCGCGGGTCGCTGACCGGTTCGAGGCGCTCTTCGGGCGTTGCCTGGACGATCGACGCGCCGGCGTCGCGTCCCCGCCGGCGTTTCAGCCGTCGGCCTACCGGTGACGATTGGGGTATGCTGACTCGGCGGGAACCCGCTTCTCTCTCACCGCTCGTGCGTCTTCTGCAATGAACTGACGTCTCGAACCCGTGAGCGTCGACGACCGGGCGTCTCGGGTCACATGAAACTGGACGCATGGCTGTCTAGTGGATTGATTCCGACACTTGGTGCCCTCGTGCAGCGGCCGCGATGAATTTGTCTGGGTCGCGGTTCAGGTGAAGGGCTTGGGCTGTCGGTTGTGGTCGTCGAGGAAGCGGTTGATGGCGGTCTGGAGCTCGACCACGCCCCTGAAGACGCCGCGCTTGAGGCGGCGCTTGGAGAGGATGGCGAAGAAGCCCTCGACGGCGTTGAGCCAGCTGGCGGATGTCGGGGTGAAGTGGAAGGTCCAGCGCGGATGACGCCCGAGCCACTGGATCACCTTGGGATGCTTGTGAGTGGCGTAGTTGTCGAGGATGGCGTGGAGGGTCTTGCCGGCCGTGACCTCGCGCTCCACGGCGTTCAGGAAGCGGATGAACTCCTGATGGCGATGGCGCTGCATGCAGCGGCCGATGACCTTGCCCTCCAGCACATCGAAGGCGGCGAACAGGGTGGTCGTGCCGTGGCGCTTGTAATCGTGGGTCATGGTTCCGGCCCGCCCCTTCTTCATCGGCAGGCCAGGCTGGGTGCGGTCCAGGGCCTGGATCTGGGACTTCTCATCGACGCTGAGCACCACCGCATGAGCCGGGGGGTCGACATAGCGGCCGACGACGTCGCGGACCTTGGCGGCGAACTTGGGATCGTTGGACAGCTTGAAGGCGCGGATACGATGCGGGGCCAGGCCGTAGGCCTTCCAGATGCGCTGAACCGAGGTCAGGCTGACGCCGGCGAGCTTGGCCATGACCCGGCCCGTCCAGTGGGTGGTCTCGCCAGGCGGCTCGGCCAGGGTCAATGCCACCACCTTCTCGGCGATCTCGTCAGCCAGCTTGGGAACCCGGGCGGGGCGGCTCTTGTCGCGCAGCAGACCGGCGACGCCTTCCTCCATGAAGCGCTCCTGCCATCGCCAGACGGCGGTCTTGCTGACCCCGACCGCGCGCATGATCGCCGACCTTCCCAGCCCTTCGGCCGTGGCCAACACGATCCGACATCGCCAGACGTGCTTCTGCGGGCTGTTGCGGTCATCGACGATCGCCTGCAGGCGCTTGCGATCAGTCGGGCTCAGGCGAACGATGATGCCGGTGCGCATCACTCAGACTCGCACGGACCTGACAGATCGGGAATCCCCTCCGGGACTCTTATGTTGGCATCAATCCACTAGCTCATCTGGCCCGAACCGGCTTCTACAAGCCAGTGCACGTAAAGTCGCTGCCGGCGCACGCCATCCGCGCGCTGATCATCGCCCGCAAGAAGCTGGTCGGCCAACGCATCACCCTTGAAAACCAGAACCGCGGCCTCGCCGTGGTCTTCGGCGTGCGCTTGCCGCACGCGCTCACGCGGGCGTTCATCGATCAGGCCTTGAAGGCCAGCGACGGCGTGGATGGTTTGTCAGCCGCCCTGCGCGGTCTCGTCGGCGCCAGGCCGCCATGCCCGAGGCAGTGTCGGCGATCGATGCGGACATGAGACGGCTGATGCGGGCCCATCCATCAGAGGTCGGGAGCGATCTCGCCGCCGAGTCGGCGAGATCGGCAGCCGGCACCTTGACGGATAGCCGCAATGACTCCACACCTCGCACCGAATGAAGACTGGCCACATCCCCTAACATGACCACAGTCCTGGTAACCGGCGGGGCAGGCTATATTGGCAGCCATGCAACACTGGCGCTACGCGACGCCGGCCACGCGCCAGTGGTGCTGGATAATCTGTCGACAGGGTTCGCGGATGCAGTGCCCGAGGGCGTGTCGCTTGAGCGGGGCGAGATCGGCCACAAGGACTTTGTCATTGGCGTCATCAAGCGCCATGGAGTCGGTGCGGTGATGCACTTCGCCGGATCGATCATAGTGCCGGAATCGGTGGCCGATCCAACCAAGTACTACCGAAATAACACGGCCAATTCCCTGAGTCTGATCGAGGCGTGCGTCGAGGTCGGCGTCGGGCCGTTCGTCTTCTCGTCGACCGCAGCGGTCTATGGCGCGCCCGAGCACGCTCCCGTCGCCGAGGCCGACCCAACTGCCCCGATTAGTCCCTATGGCGCCTCCAAATTGATGACCGAACGGATGCTGTTCGATACCGCCAGGGCGCATCCCTCGTTCCGGCCGGTGGCGCTGAGGTATTTCAACGTCGCCGGAGCCGATCCGGTGGGTCGGGCGGGCCAGCGCACCCGTAACGCCACCCATCTCGTGCAACTCGCGGTAGAGACCGCCCTCGGCCGGCAGCCGGTGTTGGAGGTCTTTGGCGAAGACTATCCTACCCGCGACGGAACTTGCGAGCGCGACTACATCCACGTCACCGACCTCGCGCAAGCCCACGTGGCCGCGCTGGACTATCTTGAGGCCGGCGGCGCACCCCAGGCCATGAACTGCGGCTATGGCCGCGGCATGACGGTCAAAGAGGTGATCGCCTGCCTTGAGCGGGTGATCGGCCGGCCGGTGGACAAGCGCGCCACCGTCCGGCGCGCCGGCGACCCAGCTATCCTGGTCTCCGATCCTGCCAAGCTGAAGCGGCTGTTGAACTGGAGACCTGAGCACGACAGCATCGAGGAGATCCTGCAGACCGCCTTAGATTGGCAGCGCCACCTCAATGGCTGACCTGTCGCCCCGGCTTCGCCGTCAGAACTCTGCGCCAGTCCCGCCGTTCGAGATGGACCGAGGAGGTCGGATTCATCAACGGGCGGTAACGTTTGTTTCATTGCGGCTGGGCTAACTCGTCGTCGCAATGGCCATAGCCGTTTGTTGCCTCCCCCATAGCAAGTTCCCAAGCCCGCTTCAGCAAACG
>DATCFQ010000481.1:0-2300 GCA_036509495.1 Caulobacteraceae bacterium | reverse complement strand
CGTTTTTTCGACCTGGACGGACGTCCGATCGAGGTGTCGGCGAATGTCGTGGAGCGCGTGGCCCGACAGCTGGATCGGGGCGAATCCATTCCCGCCTCTCTCTCGCACGTGGTGCTGCACACCCCTGACGTGAAGAAGGCGGTGGACTTCTATGTCCAGCACCTGGGCTTCCGGGTCAGCGACTGGCTGGGCGACTTCATGTGCTTCCTCAGGTGCAACTCGGTGCACCATTGCCTGGCCTTCCTGCCGGGTCCGCCGACCCTGAACCACGCGGCCTTCGAGATGCGCGACGTGGACGAGATGATGCGCGGCATCGGACGGCTTCTGCGCCAGGATGTTGTGCTGGGATGGGGTCCGGGCCGACACGTGGCTGGCAACAACGCCTTCTCGTACTTCCTCAGCCCTTCCGGTAGCGTTGTCGAGTACACGGCCGAGGTCGAACGGGTCGATGACGCGACCTGGGCGCCGACCACCTACGCCCCCAGCCCGGACATCACCGACCAATGGGGCACGGGCTCCATCGACGGACGGGGACCCCAGAAGCTCGGTCACCCCAGCATCGATCCCGGCCTTTGGCAGGCCCCGCCGATCTAAGCGGAAGGTTCGGCGACGCATCGATTGCGCTGGACGCCGAGCCCAGCGATCGCGCCCTCCAGCACGTCCCCGTCCCGAATGAACCGATTGTAGTGGGTCCCGTTGCCCGAGGGCGAACCGGTCAGAACCACGTCGCCCGGCAAAAGCCGCACGTGCATCGAGATGAACTCGATGATCTTGGCCACCCCGAAGATCATGTCGGCGGTGGACTCGTCCTGCATCGTCTGGCCGTTGAGCTTGAGGGTGATCTGCAGGTCCTGGGGGTCGCCGACGAAGGCCGCGGGCGTGACGAACGGGCCGAGCGGCAGGAAGCCCGGCGAGCACTTCGCCGCGAGCCAGTCCATGCCCATCTGCGGCACGTCGGGCCGATTCACCAGTTCGCGCGAGGTGATGTCGTTGGCGATGGTGTAGCCGGCCACATGATCCAGGGCCTGGGCGGCCGACACCCGCCGCGCTGGCCGTCCGATGACCGCCGCCAACTCCAGCTCCCAGTCCGGCTGCTGCACGTCGTAGGGAACCTCGAAGTCGTCGAACGGGCCGATCACCGCCGCCGGCGCACCCATGAACACGAACGGCATCCCCGACTCTGCCCGCTGCTTCATCATGGTTTCGGCGCGGGCGCGTACGGCCGCGCGGTCGGCGTTGGGGTCGCGCGCCATGGTCCCATCGACGACCAGGTCGACGACATGTTTGTGGTAGTTGGCCCCGGCGCAGAAGATCTGCCGGGGCGCGACAGGCGCATGGACCTTGACGGAAGCCAGAGGCGCGCCATCGCCAAGGACCTCGACCACGCTCTGCAGTAGCGGCAGGTCGTGCTCCCAGTTATCGAAAAGCGCCAAGGTCGACGACACGCCCCGGAGCGCCCTGCCCTCTCGCCTCAGCCGGCGGTCCACCTCTGCCAGGGCGAAAACCGCGTCATCCATGACCAGACCAGGGAACTCCGGCCCCCCCGGCGGCGGAGAAGGTCCCCAAGGCAAAGCTTCGTTGCACCGGCATTTTTCCCAACCTCTGACGGGACCCTAAGCCAGGCCTACGCTGCCCGGGAATGGGATGTTCGAATGGCTGCTATCGGCCGGCGCGATCCGCGGGGCCGATAGCTTGCATGCGCAAATCCGATTTCCCGCGCCCGACCGGCTTCTCCAACCTCTTTGCTCAGGGGAGACGTCATGGCGGTTGAAGCGGACGAAGGCGCCGTCCGGACGAGCGAGCGCGTCCACGCGGGTAAGGCGCTGGACTATTCAACCCATCCGGCCAGCCAGTGGCGGCTTGTCGTGATCCTGGCCGTGATCGTCATGCTCTCGGCGGTCGACCGCCAGGCGCTGGCGCTGTTGGTCGACCCGATCAAGGCCGACCTTAAGCTGACCGATGGCCAGATCGGCCTGCTGATCGGCGCAGCCATGGCGGTGACCGGGCTCCTGGTCGGCCCACCGGCGGGCTTCCTGGCCGATCGGCTTTGCCGCCGCTGCATGGTGGGCGCCTCGGCGGTTCTGTGGTCGGTGCTGACCGTCGCGTGCGGGCTGTGCTCCAGTTTCGGACAGCTCCTGACGGCGCGGGCTGGCGTCGGCCTGTTCGAGGGCGTCGCGGCGCCGGCGACCGCCTCCATGCTGCGCGACGCCCTGTCGCCGGAACGACGCGGCCGCGGCTTCGCGGTCTTCGCCATGGCGCCGATGATCGGCACGGGCCTGGCCATGCTGGCGGGCGGTGCG
>DATCFQ010000480.1:0-5840 GCA_036509495.1 Caulobacteraceae bacterium | reverse complement strand
CCTATGCCTAAGGGTGCGCGGCCAGATCGCCGCCCAGACCATGGATTGGGTCGGCGCCGATCGCTGGTTCGCCGAGGCCGTGCGGCAGGGGCCGTCGCTGCCCTTCGCCGACGCCGAGTGGGGCCAGGCGCTGCTGGCGAGGGGCGACGCCGATGGCGGCATCAAGAGGCTCGAGCAGGCGCGTCAGAAGGCGCCCCGCTTCGCCGATCCCGAGGAGATCTGGGGCGAGGCGCTGATGCGCAAGGGCGACCAGCGCGGCGCCATCGAGAGGTTCGCCGCGGCCGACAAGGACGCTCCGATGTGGGGCAGGAACCACCTGATGTGGGGCGAGGCCCTGATGCTGTCCGGCCGCTACGCCGAGGCGCGGGCGCAGTACGTGGCGGCGAACGGCATGGACCTCTCCAAGCCCGACCGCGCCGCGCTGGACGTGCTGCTCGCCAGGACGGCGTCGGGGCCACTGCGTGGCTGAGGGACGAAGCGTGGGGCGCAGCCACCCCCTCCGCGTGACCGTTCGGCACCGCAAGCAGACGCACCGAACTTCTGCTCAGGGTCGATCTTTCGCCCTGGCTCGCCGCCCGGAACTGGACGTTCGCCGTCACATCCAACAAGCGGACGTCGTCAACGGTAGGAGGGGGTGGAACCCGGTCATTGGCGCCGCGCCGACGAGCAGACCCTCGCCGAAACTGTCGCCAACCGGAATTCCGGAGCGCCGCCTTGGGACCGCATCTTTCCGACGGGCCGACCGCTGGTCCTTGCACCGACCGCGGCATATGGTTCCTCAGCGATCAGGCTTGGTCTGTAGTCGGCGGGGGGGCTGACCATGCGCGTCCGGAGCGCCAGGCATCCACGCCGTGGCTGAGCGGCCGGAGCAGCCCGAGGCAGAAGCTTCCGAGCCGCCGTCACCGGCGAGCCCGGCGGCGATGGCCCTGGCGCTAGGACGCGCAGGCCGGGCCGGCAAAGCGTTCGATGAGGACGCCCGCAGCTTCCTGCGCGACCAGCGTCGCCTGATCAACATCCAGGCCGAGCACCTGCATGAGCAGCGCGAGGTTCTGCTGGCGCGCCTGCGGCTCGGGCGCTGGAAGGACCGGATCTCCCTGGCGCTGCAGACGATGACGGCCGCCGTCGGCCTGCTGGTCGCGGGCGCCATTGGAGTCATGGCCTGGCAGGCGCACGAGGACCACGGCCTGACCATCCAGGCCTTCTCGGTCCCGCCCGACCTGGCCCAACGGGGCCTGAGCGGCCAAGTCGTCGCCGCCCGCGTTCTGGACCGGCTCGCAGAGCTTCAGGCTGAGACCGTGTCGGCGCGGCCCGCTTCGACCTATGCCAATGACTGGGGCGACGACATCAAGGTGGAGATCCCTGAGACTGGGGTCTCGGTCGGCGAACTCAACCGCTATCTGCGCCAGTGGCTGGGCGACGAGACGCGGGTGACCGGCGAAGTGGTGCGCACCTCCTCTGGCCTGTCGGTGACGGCCCGCGCGGGAGCGGCGCCCGGCAGGACCGTCCAGGGCGGCGAGGGCGATATCGACGCGCTGGTCGCCCAGGCGGCGGAAGCCGTCTACGCCTCGACCCAGCCCTACCGCTACGC
Organism: Caulobacteraceae bacterium; assembly: GCA_036509495.1. Classification (GTDB taxonomy): domain Bacteria; phylum Pseudomonadota; class Alphaproteobacteria; order Caulobacterales; family Caulobacteraceae; genus JANWHQ01. The sequence goes on along the minus strand of DATCFQ010000480.1, from coordinate 4,252 downwards.
GGTCTACTTGGCCGGCCACGGCAGGGCGGACGACGCCCTGGCGGCGTACATCAAGCTCGCGAGACGCGGATCGCCAGAAGACCGGCGCTGGGCCTACACCGGCTGGTCGGCGCTCCTGTGGGAACGGGGCGACAGCGCCGGCGCCGTAGCCGTGCTGCACGAGGCGCGACGGCGTGGACTGCATCTGCATGACACGGGCGGTGACGTCACCTTGATCAACGCCGAGGGCGATCTGGGCCACCTTCAGGCCGAATTGTCCGCCATGCGTGCAGGTCTGCAATATGACAAGGCCAGCAAGCTGCACACGATCTTTGTCGGCCCGGCGGCCCGGCGCGTCCAGGCGGCGACCATCGCACGCCGTATTGGCGATTTTCGTCGAGCCGCCGCGGGCATGGGCGAAGTGGGAGATCTGAATACAGAGGGCGGAGGGATGACCGTCAACCTCACGCTCGGGGCGGTTGACGCGCTGATCAGCGACCACGATGTGTCGGGCGCCCGGCGGTTGCTAGATACGCTGCAGGCGTCCGCAAAGGCGGGGCCGACCCTGGAGTTGGAGGCCGCGCGCGTGCTTGATGACTGGCCCAGGTACGTCGGGCTCGCAGAGCTGCGAAAGGCGTCTGTCCAGGCTGCGGGGCCCGCGGAAAAGGACCGTCTCGAGCGGGACATGACGGCGACGCTCGTCCTCGGCTATGTCCGGGTTGGCCGCCTGGCGGAAGCCGAGGCGCTCGTCTCCAACACGCCGCTCGACTGCGACCCCTGCCTGGAGGCCCGCGCCCTGGTTGCGGCGGCCAAGGGCGACTGGGCCGGCGCGGACCGCTGGTTCGCCGCCTACGACCGCCAGGCGCCGGACCTGCCGTTCGGGGACAAGGACTGGGGCGCGGCGCTGCTGGGCAAGGGGGATTGGGATGGCGCGATCGCCAAGCTGGCGCTGGCGCATAGGAAGAGCCCCCACTTCGCGGACGCGCTGGAGCTATGGGGCGAGGCGCTGATGCGGAAAGGCGACTTCGCCGGCGCCATCGCCAAGTTCGCCGAGGCCGACATGGACGCGCCGCGCTGGGGCCGCAACCACATGTTCTGGGGCGAGGCGCTGATGCTGTCGGGCCGCTACGCCGAGGCGCGAGTGCAGTACCAGATCGCGAACGGGTTGGACCTCAGCGTCGGCGATCGCGCGGCGCTGAACGTGCTGCTGGCGCGGACCGCGAAGGGACCCCTGCATGGCTGAGCGCGTCGAAGAGCCGGAAGTCCAGGGCCCCGAGGCGACGTCCACCGGCCCGGACTCGATTGCGGCCACCATGACCGCCGCGCTGCGGCGACGAAGGCGCGGCGAGAGGCCTGATCCCGAGTTTGACGCCTTCCTCCGTGAACAGACGGACCTGATCCATATCCAGAAGGAGCACCTGCACGAGCAGCGGGCCCTGATCCTATCGCGACTGCGCTGGGGCCGCTTCAGCGACCGGATGAAGGCGCTATTGCAGGTGATAACCGTGCTTGTCGGGCTGGCGATCGTGATCGCGGTCGGCGTGATGGCGTGGAGCGCCAGCCAGGACCGGAGCCTGGTGATCGAGCCGTTCTCAGCGCCGCCCGCCTTCGCCCAAAACGGCCTCGGCGGCCAAGTCATCGCCGCCGACGTCACCGAGCGCATCGACACCATCAGGCGAGGGGTCGCCGGGGCGTTTTCCGGCTCGACGAACGTGGCCGCCGATGCGCCGGACGGGGTCAGGCTGGAGATTCCCGAAACCGGCATCTCCCTGACCGAACTCTCGCGAGCCCTGCGCCAATGGCTCGGCGCAGAGCGGACCATCGAAGGTTCGTTGCGCCAGACGCCGGATGGCCGGATCGAGCTGAAGGCCAATCTGGCCGGCCATGATCCCGTCGCCGCGACCGGACCGCCCGGCGCGCTGGAGGACCTGGAGCGCCAGGTGGCCGAGCAGCTTTTCGCCCAGATCGATCCGGAGAACTGGGCCAACTATCTCGACTGGAGCGGCCGGCGCGCGGAAGGCCTCCAAGCCATGTCGCGCCTGCCAAGCTTGGCAGGCAGCACGCCCGACCGGGCGAATGCCTACGCCCTGTGGTCCGACCACATCCACGACCCTGTCCGCGCCGAGGCCCTGGCCAGGATCGCGCTCTCGATCGACCCGAAGCTGGCTACGCCATGGATTGAGATGCTCGGGCGGGAGGAGGCCCTCGGTCATGACCAATCAGCCCTGGCAGACGCCCGCCAAGTCCTGATCACGCGAAACGCGGACCAGTCGAGCGAGGTCAGGGGCGCGGGATTTCGCACCGCCCAGCGTCTCGCCCAGGCCCAAATCGATGAGCTTACCGGAAATCTTCGAGTCGCGGTCCAGGAGGAGGACCGGCTGGACCAAAGCGCGGGCCGGGGCTTTATGCTCCGGACGTTGCGCTTGGCGGTAGCCGCTCATGACGCTACGACGGTCCGCCGCCGGAAGGCGGAGTTCGGCTCGACCGGCGATGCTCGCGTTGAACTCTCAGTGCGGCTCTACGCCGATCTTGCGGCCGACGACTGGCCTGCGGCGGCCCGCGACGCCACCCAGCTCGTGGCGGCGGACGATCAGGCGCGCGCCATCACTGCGAACGCTGACGACCAGGGCGCCATCTGGTGGAGCGAGCAGATCGTCGACCGTCCGTTCCTCACTGAGGCGCGGTTCCAGCTCGGCGATGTAGCTGGCGCCGAGGCGGCGATCGGGCCGACGCCGCTGGACTGCTACCCCTGCCTGCGCGAACGGGGCCGCGTCGCGGCGATGCAGAGAAGCTGGCCCGAGGCCGACCGCTGGTTCGCCGAGGCCGTGCGCCAAGACCCGTCCCTACCTTTCGCCGACACGGACTGGGGCGAGATGCTGCTGCGTAAGAGCGACCCCGACGCTGCGATCGTTGAGCTGAAGCGGGCCCACCATATCAGCCCCCATTACGCCGATCCTCTGGAGGCGTGGGGCGAGGCGCTGATGGCCAAGCGCGACTACGCCGGCGCCATCTCCAAGTTCGCCGACGCAGACAAGGACGCCCCGAAGTGGGGTCGCAACCATCTCCGCTGGGGCGAGGCGCTGATGCTGTCGGGCCGGTATGGCGAGGCGCGGGTGCAGTACGTGACTGCGAGCGGGCTTGACCTCAGCGTCGGCGATCGGGCGGCGCTGAACGTGCTGCTGGCGCGGACGGCGTCAGGGGCGCCGCACGGTTGAGGGTGAAACGCGGGGCGCAGCCACCTCCGCCGCGTGAGCCTTCAGCGCCGCAACCGGACGCTCCGAATGTCAGTTCGGGGTCGTCTTTCGCCTTGGCTTCCCGCCCGAAAGTCGCCGTTGGCGGTCTCTGCCTGGGTGGCCCTCGAACGGTGAGTTTCCGGAGCGAACGCAACGACGGCTCCTGGCGCATCCCTGACATGTGGCAGGCATCAGCGCAGCGCTTTGCGCATTTCTGCGCCGCGGTCAGTCCTGGCCGGAAGCGGCTCTCGCCCAAGGATCGCCCCGGCCTCGGCCAAACCCGCGGCTTCGCGGCACAGGGCCGCCACCCGGTCCAAATCTGGCGCCGCGGCGACGGACAGCCGGTTAGCTACGGTGTCGGGTGCCAGTCACAGCATCCCGGACGCTGTGGAGAATCGCCTCCTCCACCTCGCCGCGTAGCTCCATCCGCCGGTGGATGCGGTCTGCGCGCGCCATTTTGGCCACCTCAGACTGGAGCGTGGCCGCGTCCTTGACCTCGGCGTCAAGCCTCTGGTCGAACTCTGCGCCGGAGCGCCCGATCGGCGTCCATACGAACCGCCACGCTGATGTCCGGCTTCAGACCGGTATCGTGGCCGCCGTTCGTGAAGAGGTGCGCCATGCCCAATATCGATGTCGCTGCCGCCGCCGCCGCCCTGGGCCCGGTGCTCATGGGGCTGGCTGCGTTGATATGGTCCTTAAGGAGGCGGCCTTAGCGCACGACTAGGCTTCCCATTGCCGCGCCGCGTTCACGGGCTTTGACTCGAAGGTCCGACGGCCTCGCCGGCGTCAAGTACGCGCCGGACATGATCAGCCAGTTCTTCATAGGTGAACGGCTTGGTGATGAGGTGAACACCTGGGTCCAGGCGCCCATTGTGAACAATGGCATTGCGCGTATAGCCGCTGGTGAAGAGCACACGGACCCTTGGCTGCCGTAGCCGGACCTTCTCCGCAAGTTTGCCACCGTGGACACCGCCTGGAAGCACTACGTCGGTGAACAACAAGTCAATCTGAGGGTGGTTGTTCAGAGCAGCCAGGGCGAT
>DATCFQ010000479.1:0-3882 GCA_036509495.1 Caulobacteraceae bacterium | reverse complement strand
TCCGATTCCCGGTGTCGTTCCTGTTGCGATAGGCGGCGCGGAGGAACCTCGGACCGCTGCCCCAGGAACCGCCGCGAAGAACCCGCCGGCCGCAACTACCGGTAGAGTTTGCCGAACCATCCTGAGGTGCTCCCGAGTAGCTGTCCGAATAGCAATCCGCCGTCCAGCTCCAGGCGTCGCCCGACATGTCGTACAGCCCGAAGGGGTTCGGCCTGAAGCTGCCGACCGGTGAAGTGAACGCATAGCCATCGTGGCAGGCGTTCACCGTGAAGTTGGAAAAGCGCGCCTTGAGGTCCAGGTCCGCACCGTTCTCGAAGCCGCAAGCGACAGAAGGATCATCGCCCCACCAATAGGCGGTGACGCTTCCCGCTCGCGCGCCGTACTCGTACTCGGCCTCCGATAGCAGGCGATAGGCATGCCCGGTCTTCTGCGACAGCCACCCCGCATAGGCCGTCGCGTCGTCGAAGCTGATACAGACCGCAGGGTCGCTTCCGGTTTGGGCAAACCCTGGATTGCGCCAGCTTCTGCCGGACTGGTCCTTCCAACTGCCGCCCTCGAACGTGTAGCAGCTCGGAGGGTCCGGCCGCCGCGTCTCGGCGACGAAAGCGGCGTATTCGGCGCGTGTGATCGGGTATTTCGACACGGCCAGGGCGTAGCCGATATGCACGCGATGGCGTGGGCCTTCGTCGCCCTGCCGATCCGGCTCGCCGGGCGGCGACCCCATGGTGAACTCTCCCGCCGGAACCACCACCATCGGCGGGGCCTGCGGATCATCCCAGGCTTCGACGGGCTCGCTCGTCGTCCGCCAGATCACCGGCGGCTGGGCCACGTTCGGGTCTTCGATCGCCGGCAGGTCCCGCAGGGCGGCGGTCGCCTTCAAGGCCTCCGGCGTGCCCGGCGCCAGGGTCTTGGCGCGGTCCATGTAGAGCGCAGCGTCAGCCTTGGCGCCGTCCCGCGTACGGATGTCCCCCATGTAGTAGTTGGCCATGCCGTTGGCCGGATCGATCGCCAGGCCCTGGGTGAACCCCTCCTTGGCGGAGGCGAAGTCGCCCGACTGCCAGAGGGTGAAGGCGGAGAAAAACAACTGCGCGGCCTGAGCCTTCTGGTCCGGCCTCAAGGCGCGGGAGCGGGCCATCAGATCGGCGTACTTCGCAGGGGATGGCGGCGGGACATAGGCCGCGACCATGGCCGCTGTCTTCGCTTTGAGATCGGCAAGCTGCGCCTCCACGTTCGGATGCGCAGCCTGCCACGAAGCGAATTGCGCCTGGCGCGCGGCGCGCCAGTTGGACAGGTCGTCGGCGTGGGCGGACGTCGCCAACGAGAGAACCACCGCCGTGATCGCCGCCAAAATCGTTCTGGTCTTCATGCGCCTGCCCCCCCAACTATTCAGACCGTTCAACCATGCCCCCGGCAGGTTGATCGAACGCGACGCCGCTGAAACTCGAACGCGACCCTTGCGTGCGGCGGCTTTGTCGCCCGTGACAGGCCACCTAAGCACGAGCTTGGAGAAAGTTCATCCCCATCCACCGCTGGACGGCCTGCAATCCAGTTGCGGCTTATCAACCCCTCCAGAACTGCTACGTCACCGCTCGGCCGGATGGCGTATTGACAAGGCTCAGCTCGCCTCGTCCTGGTATTTCATGCAGGCTCTTTCGCATGGCGAGCCAATGAACTCGGCCATCGCGGCGGCCGATCTCACGTTCCTGATAGTGATCGAGGCCAATCGGCTGGAGCCCCAGGCCCTGTTGCTTTGCGAGAGCATCCGGGCGTTCGCCGGCCGCTATTGCGACAGCGCGATCGTCGCCGTCTCGCCCAGGCCCGACCTCGCCGTCGGAGAACGGACCCGCGCGCGGCTGGAGGAGCTGGCTGTCCGCTACGTCGTGGAACCGCTCAATCTGACGGGCAGCCCCTATGGCACGGTCAATCGGCTCGTCGCGGGCGCATGGGCCGAACGGGGCCTGCAGTCGGAGTTCGTCTTGGTGCTCGACACCGACACAATGATCCTGGCGGAGCCCAGCTTCGAAAGGGCGGCCGTCGGGGTGCGGCCCGTCGACAAGAAGGGCTCGGCCTCGAGCGGGGAAGGCGATCCCCAGGACGCCTATTGGCGGGCGATGTGCGGCTTCGCGGGGATTTCGCCCGACCGCCTGCCCACGCTGACGACCTCGATCGACAGCATTCCGATCCGCGCCTCCTATAACGGCGGTTTCACCATCGTCCGCAGGGGCTGCGGGATTCTGGCGAAGGCCGAGGCGGTTTTCATGGAAGCCGCCAGGGCGGACCTGCGGTCGCTGGCCGGACGCAACCTGAACGTCCATGCGTCGACCGGCCTCGTCGGCGCCGAAGCCAGCGAGTGGTGGGGCTCGAGCCAGGCGGCCCTGGCCGTCGCGATCTGGTCGAGCACCGCGGACGTTCACGTCTACGACGACCGCTACAACATCCCGCTGCACCTGCTGCAGGATCACGGCCGATCCTGGTTCTCTGACCCGCTCTCGGAGCCGATCCTGGTTCACTACCACCACCTGTGCGAACGCCCGTATCGCGACCAGCTCAGGGATGCGCTGGGCAAGGTGAATTGTGCGCCGGACGTTCTGAACTGGATCTGGGTGCGGCTGGCGTACTTCGACGAGATCGAATGATCAGGCGCCGGTGGGACCGGGCTCCATCTCACCCCCAGGGAGAGGATTCCAGGATCTTGTGGTGCGTGAACCTGAGGAAAGGCAATTCATCGAAGTGCGGACCTGATCCATCGTAGAAGAACCTGAACCGGTTCGGCAGCTTCCAAAGAAGGTAGGGCAGGCTGACCTGATCGCGGCGGCTGCCGAGCTCGAGCTCGCGCCACCATGCCTCCATGAGGCGGATCACGTCCGGTTCCTTATGCTGTCGCAGGACGACTGAATTGCATGGCACCGGAAGACCTTCCGGCATCCCCTGGTCGCGATATCGTTGGGACTGCGCGCGAAGAAGGGCCGGATCGTCCTTGTTCTGCCTTATGCACTGCTCCACCTCCTCGTACGCGCAAGCGCGCTTGTACTGCGGGAATGCGAAAAGCGGCCCCGTGGGCAGGTGGTCGGCCACCAGAGGCGCGAGATCGCCCGTGATCCGGTAGTTGGCGTCGATCCACAGGCTCCAGTCATAGTCCTGCAGATAGAGGTGCGGCATGATCTTCGGCCACCTCGCCGCCCGAGTCGGGTCGGGATGTTCCACTCGAAGGGGAAGGGTCTCCCAGCCGTCCGCCTTGACGGCGGGGTCATCGGCGAAACAGAGATAGTCGACGCCGGGGAGGCGGGCGGCCGGCGTCTTCAACATATCCTTGCCGCCGGTGATGGCGGTGTAGACCACGCCGCCCACTGCTAGCCCCGGATCTATTGGTGAAGCAGATTGCTAGCGGGTGGCTGGAGCCCGCACAAGCCTACGCCAGGCCGTCGCGGGGCGCTTGGCGATGGGCCGGCGGACGGGAGCTGCGGTGAAGACGGACCTGGTGTTCCTGACGGACGACCACCCGTCCTTCCTCGGCTCCAAGTTCCTCAGGGCGCGCCAACTCAGCGCCATCGCCCGGAAGTTCCTGGACGGCCAGGGCGTAACGGCAAGGACCTCGTCCAAGCCCAGGACGGCCTGCGGCGCCGTGGTGGTCCTGAACAAGTCGTTCCTCGCGCTCGCGTCTCCGGAACAGGTCCTCGCGCTGAAGGCCCGAGCCAACGCCGTGCTCGCCGACTTCGTGGATCATCCGGCCGACCCAGATCTGTGCCGGGTGGTCGATGGCTTCCTGGCAAGCTCCTATGCCCAGGAACGCAGCCTGAAGGAGGCCTTCCCGGACAAGCCGACCTTCCGCGTGCTGCACCACGCCGACCTGCGGATCCCGCGCGATTGCGCGAGTCAGGCTGC
>DATCFQ010000478.1:0-2350 GCA_036509495.1 Caulobacteraceae bacterium | reverse complement strand
TCCGTGAGGGTCACCGATCGGCCACTTGCAGATATGCCCGTGAAGCTGGGCCATCGACCGGACCCGCCCGGGTCCCTCGAACTGAAGCACGACCGGCTCTCGCCTGGCGCCTGCGCATGGTGGCGCAGCCAGGCGCCCTGGTGGCGGGGAGGCTCTGCGGACAGCACGGGCGGTCCTGACGCGGGGTGGCGCGTTCCCGCCGGCAGCCCGGCCGGAAAGACCCAGGCGATGGATCTTGCCGATGACGGCGTTGCGGGTGACACCGCCAAGCTGTTTGGCGACCTGAGAGGCGCTCAGTCCCTCAAGCCACAGGGTCTTCAGGCTCTCGACGCGAGGGTTGGTCCAGCCGGTGTCGGACATTGGGATGATCCTTGTTGCCGCGCTCCGATTGAGCGCACCCAACACGGCCCTGCCTTTCCCCTCCCAACGTCGCGGGCTCGCCGCCCCAGACTCAAAATTCGCTACATCAGCCCCAGCGCCTTGAAGCTGGCCACCTCGACGCGACCGACCACGACATGGTCATGGACAGCGATGCCCAGAGCTCGCCCGCCATCGACGATCCGCTTCGTCATCTCGATGTCGGCGGCCGAAGGGGTTTGATCGCCACTTGGGTGATTGTGCACCAAAATCAGAGCCGAAGCCGACAGCTCCAGAGACCTGCGCATGACCTCGCGCGGATAGACCGGGGCATGGTCCACGGTGCCCTGGTTCATGATCTCGTCGGCGATCAGCTGGTTCTTCTTGTCGAGGAAGAGAACACGAAAGGCCTCGCGTTCGCAGTGCGCCATGGTGAGCTTCAGATAGCTGAACAGCGCGGACCAGGAGGAGATGCCGAAGCGGGCCGGCAGCTCCGCCGCGGCGAGGCGGCGCGTGGCGTCGTAGATCAGCTGAAGGTCGACCGCGACGCCGGCGTCCACGATCGCTGACAGGGATGCGATATCGGCCGCCAGGACCCGTCGAAGGCAGCCGAAGCGGCCGAGAAGCGCGGCGGCGTGGGCCTTGGCGCCGCAAGCCATCGATCGTGAGAGCAGGAGTTCCAGCGTCTCGGCGTCGTTGAGGCGGTCCAGGCCGCCGGCCCTGACCCTTGCGCGAAGAACATCGGCCGAGGCGTCCGGGCGCGACGTACCGGCGTAGCGGGCGGTCACCTCGCCCACGCCCGGAGCGTCGCCGAAGAGATCGGGCAGGGGAGGGGCCGCGGCGGAGGTTCGGCACGGCCTGGGCGCCTGCAGGGGAGAAAGCTTGGGCATGAGAGCCTCGAGCTGTCGGCGCCGGGCCAAGTCCCGGTTCGCTCGCCCGCTCGCGCCCTGCCTCCTCCTTTGCGGGCACGAGGCCCGCCGGCCTAGGCAGCTTGCGCCACCGCCTCCGAACCGGCCTGGCTGTAGGCGATCAGATGATCGACCGCCCGCTGCGCATGACCGGACGCCTCCAGAAGGGCGGAGGGCCGATCCTTCAGGATCTTCGCCCAATGGGCGAGGTAGGCGGCATGGTCGTCGAGCAGCTGCGGCCGCAAGCCGATGCGAAGGCCAAGCGCCGCGGCGCCGATCTCCGCCACCAGCTCCTCGAAGGCGTAGGCCTGGTCGCCGAACCGCCGGCCGAAGGTCCGGTTCAGTCGGTGCTCGGCTCCCGACCAATGCAGTTGCTCATGGGCCTTGGTGGCCAGGAAGTCGTCGACGGAGCGGAAGGCCTCCGGCGGCGGCAGGCGGATAATGTCCCGATCTCGCTGATAGAAAGCGCTTCCGCCGCCCAGTTCGATGACCGCCGGAATGGCGTCGAGGACGGCGTTGCGCGCCGCCTCCCGGGCCGCGGGGTCCACTTTCGGGGCGCGGAGATATTGCTCCGGACAGTCCGTCAGCTGCTCGGCGTTGAACACGGTGTAGCCGCGAAGGTAGCGCAGCACCCTGGCCTCGTCGCCGCCGGCGCCATCCTCTGGCTCCGGGACTTCGCGGCCATCGACAACCCGGGTCTTGTAGAGGATCGCGGGGGAGCCCTTCTCGCCCTTCGTCACCGGTGCGCTGATCGTCAGCGCCTGTCGGAACGTGAACCAGTAAGGGGACGCGAAACCGCGCGCCGCGCCGGCGAAGGCCAGGAGCCAGGCGTTGCTGCCGGTGAAGGCCTGGCCATCCGAGCGCAACGGCGATGTCGGATCGCCGCCGCCCACCCAGGGCTGGCGCCACGGCGGGACGCCGCGCTCGATGCGGGCAATGATGTCGGCCATCAGGGGTTCAAGGGGATTGGACATGGGAGCCTCGGGTCGTCGGCGCCGGGCTAATCCCGGTTCGCTCGCCCGCTCGCGTCCTCCCTCCCTCCTTTCCCCCCGCGGCCGATCGGCTGCAGAGCAAGAGCCGCAGGC
>DATCFQ010000477.1:0-5539 GCA_036509495.1 Caulobacteraceae bacterium | reverse complement strand
TGCACCGCCTGCGGCGTCAGGGCCAGATAGCCCACCGAGATCACCCGCGCCGCCCCGGCCCCGACATCGGCGCGCGGCGCGTCCCGGCCGCGGTCGCCGAAGGTGTAGAGCTGTTCGACATAGCCCAGCTCGAACCGGGTCTGCTCGGTCACGAAGGCGCGCAGCGCCAGCTCGAAGGTGCGCCGCCCCTCAGGGTCGAAGGGCCCGAATGGCAGGCCGACCAGGGTCGAGGGGCGGCTGGTGCGCGCATCGTGCGGACGCACGGTCAGCACCACCGCCTCGTCCTCGCGGATGGCGATGATCACGGCCGACAGACCGATGACGACGGCGGAACTCATGCTGTGAGTATGGACCAGCGGCCGCGCGCGTTCACTCGACTGCCGCCCCGATCTGCGTGGCCAGCCGTTGCAGCTCGCCCGGCTCGGCCTGGCCGCCGCCGTGAGCGGCGAGGGGCGCGCCCTCCCAGCGCGGAAGGATATGGAAGTGGAGGTGGAAGATGGTCTGGCCCGCCGGCGCGCCGTTGAACTGGGTGACCACCAGGCCGTCGGGGTTCAGCGCCTCGCGGACGGCGCGGGCGACCTTCTGGACGCCAAGGGTCAGCTCCGACAGAGGCTGGGGCTCGATGTCGAGCAGGGTCCGGGCCCGGGAGTGCTTGTGCACCACCAGGGTGTGGCCGCGCGCCTGGGGGAAGGCGTCCATGAAGGCCATGACCTTGTCGTCTTCATAGACCTTGGCGCAGGGGATCTCGCCGCGGACGATGCGGGCGAAGATATTGGCGTCATCGTAGGCGCCGTCGAGGCTCATGGTTGCGGCCCTCCGCCTGTTGGAGTCACATCTAGCAAACCGGCGGGGGAGGCGAAAACCGTGTCCGATCCGAACATGTCCGAATGGCAGCGCAAATGGTTCGCCACCGGCCTGGCCAATTTCGAGAAGCGCACCGGTCGCTCGATCGATGCGTGGGTGCAGATCGCCAGGACCTGTCCGGAGAACGGCCACCGGGCGCGGCTGAAGTGGTTCAAGGACAACCATGGGCTGTTGCAGAACAGCGCATCGATGGTGCTGTCGCGCGCCTTTCCCTCGGGCATGGGCTGGAGCGAGCCGGAGAAGGCTCGCGCGGCGCTGTGGACCGATCCGGCCTCCACCGCGATCTTCGAGACGGTCGAGCGGGCGGTGAAGGCCCTGCCTGAGGTCTCCAACGGCCAGCGCAAGGGCTACACCGCCTGGTCGCACAAGGTGCAGTTCGTGGCGGTTCGGCCGGTGAAGGGCGGGACCGCGCGGCTGGGCCTGGCGCTGGATCCCTCGGCCAATCCAAGGCTGGTCCCGGCCAGGAACGAGGGCTGGTCCGAGCGGCTGAAGGCCTCGCTCAACCTGGCTTCGCCGGACGAGGTCGACGCCGAGATCGAAGCGCTGCTCAGGCAGGCGTGGCAGCGATCGTAGATCAGTCGCCTTCCCGATAGGGCGAATATTCCTCGGTCAGCCAGTCCATCTCCTGCCGGATGGCGGCGCGTTCCTGGTCGAGGTAGCGGGCGACGGGGGTCCTGAGGGCCGGGTCGGCGATGTAGTGGGCGGAATAGACCGCGGTGGGCAGATAGCCCCGCGCGATCTTGTGCTGGCCCTGGGCGCCCGCTTCCACCCGCGGCAGGCCGAGCCGGATCGCGTGCTCGATGGCCTGGTAGTAGCAGAGCTCGAAATGCAGGAACGGGACCTCCTCGGTGCAGCCCCAATAGCGGCCGTAGAGGCAGTCGCCGCCCAGCAGGTTGAGGGCGCCGGCGATCCAGCGGCCGTTTCGCCGGGCCAGCACCAGCAGGATCTTGTCCGACATCCGTTCGCTCAGCATCGAGAAGAACAGCCGGTTCAGATAGGGCGTGCCCCACTTGCGCGAGCCGGTGTCCACGTAGAACTGGAAGAAGGCGTCCCAGTGATCCTCGGTGATCTCCGCGCCGGTGAAGGTGCAGATCTCGACCGCCGCCTGGGCGTCGCGGCGCTCGCGGCGGATGGTCTTGCGCCGGCCCGAACTCAGGGCGGCGAGGTAGTCGTCGAAGTCGCGATAGCCGGGATTCAGCCAGTGATACTGCTGGTCCTGGCGCAGCAAGAGGCCCTGCTCGCCGAGGAACCGCCACTCCGCCTCGCCTGGGAAGTTGATGTGCAGCCCCGAGGCGCCGAACTGGTCGCAGAGCTGCAGCCCTCCGGCCAAGAGGCCCTTGCGGGTGGTCTCGCCTTCGCCCGGCCGCAGCATCAGCCGAGGCCCCGTCGCCGGGGTGAAGGGGGCGGCCGACAGCAGCTTGGGATAGTAGCGCCCGCCGGCGCGCTCGTAGGCGTCGGCCCAGGCCCAGTCGAAGACGTATTCGCCGCGCGAGTGGGACTTCAGATAGAGCGGCATCACCCCCGCCGCCCCGCCCGCCTCGTCGCGGATCAAGAGGTGGCGCGGAGCCCAGCCGGTGCGCGGCGTGGCGCAGCCGCTCTGCTCGGCGGCGTCCAGGAAGTCGAACTGGGTGAAGGGGTGGCCGTGATAGGCGGGATTGCCGGCGCAGGCGTCCCAGGCCTCGCGTCCGATCTCGGCGATGCTCTCGCAGGCCTCGACGAGGATGGGCTTGGCCATCAGGCGGTGAAGCCCTCGAAGATGAAGTTGTCGATGTGCTCGGCGACCTCGTCGACGTCATCGGTGGAGCGCATGGTCCAGGCGATCACGGGCTGGCCCTGCAGCCGGTGATCGGCGGCGAGCGCGCCCCGCGCGGCCTGCTTTTCGAGCACCAGGAAGTGCGGCTGGGCTATGCCGCACTGGCGATCCAGCTCCTCCTTCGCCTCGGCCTCGTAGTCGGCGTCCCACATGGAATCCAGGCCCCTGGGAACGTCGGGGCGCTGGACGGCGAACCAGGCCAGAGCGGCCGGATCGAAGCTGATCGCGGCGACCGGGCCCGTGTAATGGTCGAGCAGGGCGGCGGTGCGGTCGGCGAGGGCGACGACATCGGGGCCGGCCTTCAGCTCCACCAGCAGCATGGCCCGGCCGGCGACCTGGGCCAGCACCTGGCGCAGGGTCGGGATGCGGTCGGGGCCGCCCAGCAGGGCAAAGGCGGTGAGTTCATCGAGGGTCAGATCGGCCACCGCCGCCGGAGCGCCGGCCATGCGCTCGAGGGTTTCGTCGTGGAACACCACCACCTCGCCGTCGCGGGTGAGGCGCACGTCGAACTCCACGCCATAGCCCGCCTGGCAGGCGCGCTCGACGGCGACCAGCGAATTCTCGGCCGCCTCGCCGGGCCTCCAGAGGCCGCGATGGGCGAACGGCGGCTGCAAAAGGCCGCCCGGCAAATTCACGACAGCTCCACCACGGCGTCGACCTCCACCGAGAAGTTCAGCGGCAGGCGATAGACGCCGACCGCCGAGCGGGCGTGGCGTCCCAGGTCGCCGAAGGCCTCGACCATCAGGTCCGAACAGCCATTGACCACCTTGGGGATGTCGAAGAAGTCAGCAGCGACCTGGACGAAGCCGCCGAGCTTGACCACCCGGCGCACCCGCCCGAGGTCTCCCGCGGCCGCCGCCTTCATCTGGGCGATCAGATTGAGGCCGCAAAGCCGCGCGGCGCGCTGGGCGGTCTCCAGATCGATCTCTTCCCCGACCACGCCCTTGATCCCTCCCGAGGCGTCGGTGGAGACCTGTCCCGAGATGTGGACCAGGCTCCCAGACTTCACGAACGGCGCGTAGTTGGCCACCGGCGCCACGGGCTCGGGCAAAGCCAACCCCAGGGCCTTCAGGCGATCTTCGATTTCGGACATCGAGGCTCCTCTTCGCTGAGGGTCTTAGCGCGCGGCCGGGGCGGCGGGAACTCCCCAACACCGTTCATCCCGGCGAAAGCCGGGGCCCAGGTTTTTTCAACCACGAACCTCACGAATGGAGGCTGCGTTCGTGGGGTTCGTGAGGTTCGTGGATAGTCCTTACGAGCTCTCGGCTCAGCAAAAACGCCTGGGTCCCGGCTTTCGCCGGGATGAGCGGATATTGGGGCTCAGTTCTCCCCCGATCTCAGCGCCCGTCCCGAAATCACTGCGCCGGAGCCGAAGCGGGCGCGCAGGGCGTCGATGGCGCGTTCGCCCTTGCGGGCGCGGGTTTCGTCCTGCGCGAACAGGTCCTCTGGCGCATCGGCGGCTTCGCAGAGGTCGGAGATGCCGATGCCGATCAACCGGAAGGCCTCGCCCGACGCCTCGGCGCCGAGCAGCTCGCGCCCGACGGCGAACAGGGTCTTGGCGGTCTGGGTGGGCCCCGGCAGGGTGCGGCGGCGGGTGAGGATCCGAAACCCCGCGGTCTTCAGCTTCAGGGTGACCACCCGGCCTTCGAGGTTGTTGCTGCGGGCGTGGCGGGCGACCTTCTCGCACAGCGGCCAGAGCTGGTCTTCCAGGTCGCCGCGGCGGGTCAGATCGTCGTTGAAGGTGGTCTCGGCGCTGATCCCCTTGCGCTCCTGGTCGGGATCGACGGGGCGGTCGTCGCGGCCATGGGCGAGCTGGTGCAGCCGCAGGCCGTGGGCCCCGAAGCGGTCGGCCAGATCGCGGGGCGCAGCCTCGGCCAGGCCGCCGACGGTGCGCAGGCCCGCCTTCTCCAGCGCCTTGACGAAGGCCGGGCCGACGCCGGGCAGGATCGACACGGGACGGGGCGCCAGGAAGGCCTGCGCCTCGGCCGCTCCGATCACCGAGAAGCCGCGCGGCTTGTCGAGATCGGAGGCGATCTTGGCCAGGAACTTGTTGGCCGCCAAGCCGATCGAGACGGTGATGCCGACCTCGCGCTCGATCTCGGCCTGGACCCGGGCGAGGGTCGCCGACGCGGGGCCGCCGTTCAGCCGCTCGGCCCCGGCGAGATCGAGCCAGGCCTCGTCAAGCGACAGCGGCTGGACCAGAGGCGTCAGGGCCATCAGCTTGGCCATGATCCGCCGGCTCTCGGTCCGGTACTTGGTGAAGTCGGGCCGGATGATCACGGCCTGTGGGCACAGCCGCACCGCCTGGAACATCGGCATGGCCGAGCGCACGCCCGAGATGCGGGCGATGTAGCAGCAGGTGGTCACCACACCCCGCCGGGCGCCGCCGACGATTACCGGCGTGTCGCGCAGCTCGGGCCGGTCGCGCTTCTCCACCGAGGCATAGAAGGCGTCGCAGTCGAGGTGGGCGATGGTCAGGCGCTCGAGCTCGGCATGGCGCACGACGCGGGGCGAGGCGCAGCGCGGGCAGCGCGGGGGTTCCACAGGCCCCAGCCAGAAGCAGTCGCGGCAGAGGCCGCTCACACCTCGTTCTCGAGCGGCCAGAGCCACGCGGCGCCTCTCACGCCGGAGGAGTCGCCGTGGACGGCGCGGCGGACCGGGGTCTCGAACATGTCGGAGAACAGCAGGGGCTCGATGGCGGCCGGCAGGCGCTCGTAGAGTTCATCGGCATTGGACATGCCGCCGCCCAGCACGATGACGTCCGGGTCCAGCAGGTCGACGATCACCGCCAGCCCGCGCGCCAGGCGGTCGACATAGCGGGCCAGGGCCTCCACCGCCGGGGCGGCGCCGGCGCGGGCGGCT
>DATCFQ010000476.1:0-7197 GCA_036509495.1 Caulobacteraceae bacterium | reverse complement strand
TTGAGGGGCGAGCGGCTCATGCCGTCTCGTGCAGCCAGCTTCTGAGGATCGAGACCGATTCATCGGGGTGCTTGTCGACGAACTCGGCGACGCGGCGGACCGAGGAGACCTTCACCTGGCCCTCGATCTTGGCGATGTCGATGCGCTGCTCCATGTCGGCCTGACCCGCCTGGCCGGGCAGGGCGAGCATCTCGCCCCCGCCTGAATTCATCAGGCTGAGCGACCCCGATCCGCCGCCGCCGCCCCCGGCGGTCAGCAGCGGAATGGTCCCGCCGGCCGTCGCGTTGCGCAGCAGGGGCCGGGCGACGAAGAAGATCAGCAGGGCGGCGACCACCAGCAGGATGAAGAGCTCGGCGCCCCGCATCATGTCGTTCTTGTCGAAGCCCATCAGCGGCGAGCCGGCGGTGACGCCCTCGCCGTCGTCTTCGTGGCTGAAGCGGACATTGACCACGGTGACCTGGTCGCCGCGGCTCTGGTCGTAGCCGACCGCCGAACGGACGAGGTCCTGGATCCGCCGCATCTCCTCGGCCGAACGCGGTGCATAGGTGGTCTTGCCGCCGTTGGCGTAGGTGGTGACGCCGTCGACGGCCACGGCGACAGACAGCTTTTTGATCTTCCCCGGCTCCTGCACCTCGGTGCGGGTCGAGTGGGAGATCTCGTAGTTGGTGGTCTCCTCGGTCTTGCCCGAGCTGGATCCATTGGCGCCGTTGGCGTTGGCCTGGGTCCCGGGCACGTTCTGGGCGCTGGACGCCGGGGCAGGGGTGTCGGCCTTGGAGTCCTTGGCGTTCTCGTCGACCGTCTGGGTCGAGCGCACCACCTGGCCGTCGGGATCGTACTTGTCTTCCTGCAGGGTGACCCGGTTCAGATCGACGTCGGCCGCCACGGTCACCCGCGCCTTGCCCGGGCCGACGACGCCCTCGACCAGGTCCTTGACCGTCTTGCGGATGCTGTCCTCGGTGGCGGAGCGGGCGTCCTGGGCCGCCTGGTCGGCCGCGCCGGTGGAGTCGTCGCCGCCCGCCAACAGCTTGCCTTTGTCGTCCACCAGGGTGACGCGCTCGGACTTCAGGTTGGGCGTGGCCCCGGCCACCAGGTTGCGAATCGCCCGCACCTCTTCGGCCGACGGCTCGCGGCCGCCCACCCCGATCACCACCGAGGCCGACGGTTCCCCCGCGTCGTCTTCGAACAGCTGTCGGCGCGGCAGCACCAGGTGCACGCGGGCGGAGGTCACGCCCTGCAGCGAGCGGATGGTGCGGGCCAGTTCGCCCTCCAGAGCCCGCTGGCGGTTGAGGTTCTGGACGAAGTCGGTCTGGCCGAGCGCCGGGGCGTTGTCGAAGATCTCGTAGCCGACCGAGCCGGAGGTCGGCAGGCCTTTCCCCGACAGCAGCAGCCGGGAGGAGGCGACCTTGTCGCGCTGGACCATGATGGTCGAGCCGTCGCCCCTGGCCTCGTACTTGATGCCGGCCTGGTCGAGCGCCTGGGTGATCGAGCCGGCTTCCTTGAGGTCCAGGTTCGAATAGAGCAGCGCCTGGGGCTCCGCGCCGATGTGCAGGACCACGGCGAACAGCGCCGCCGCCACGCCTGCCGAGCCGCCAAGGATGGCGATCACCCGGCCAAGACCGAATCTCTGAATCAGACCGGCGAATGGATTCACGCTGAGCGCCCCCCGGACGGGGAACAAGTCGCCCCGCGGCTAGGCAGTATTTTCCCGGTGCGTGGTTAACCACAGGTTTAACCGGCCGGTTCGGAACGGCCTTTTAGACGATGAATGAACCCTGACAGGTCCATGCCGGGCCGGTTCAGACCCAGCCGCCTAGTCTGGGCTTCATCAAGGGCGCCTCTTGCAGGGGCCGTCCGCAACCGATGGAGACCAAGATGAACAAGGTGCTGACGATCGGTCTTGCCGCAGCGACCCTCATGGGCGGGGTGGCGGCGACCTCCGGCGCGGCCCAGGCCGCCGACTGGAATCATGGCGGCCATTACCAGTCCGGCCACGACCGCGGCGGCCGCGATCATTATCGCGGCGGCGAGCGCAACGACCGGCGCTGGGACCGCGGCCACCGCGGCTACGGCTACGCCGGCGGCTGCCACACCTATCGGACCTGGAACCCCTACTGGCACCGCTACACGGTCCGGACCCGCTGCTTCTAAGGCGTCCCGTAAGACCCCTCTCCCGTCAGGGGGAGGGGCAGGGGTGGGGGCGCAGGCGCAAGTCAGAGGCTTCCCCAGACCTCCTCGGCCACCTCGACGATCCGCTCGAGCTTGCGGCGTTCGTCATCGGAGGTGAGTTCGTTGCCGGCCTCGGTCGAGGCGAAGCCGCACTGGGGCGAGAGGCAGAGGTCGTCCAGGTCGACGAACTTCGCGGCCTCGTCGATCCGCCGCTTCAGCACGTCCTTCGATTCGAGCTCGCGCCGCTTGGTGGAGACCAGGCCCAGCACGATCCGCCGCCCCTTGGGGGCATAGCGCAGCGGTTCGAAGCCGCCGGCGCGGTCGGTGTCGTACTCCAGGAAGATGCCGTCGACCTCGAGCTGGCCGAACACCGCCTCGGCGATCGGCTCATAACCGCCTTCGGCCATCCACATGGACTTGTGATTCCCCCGGCAGGTGTGGACCGTCACGCCCATGCCCGGGGGACGCTTCGCCACCAGCGAATTGATGATCCGGGCGTAGAGCCCGGGCAGGTCGTCGGGGTCCTCCCCGTCGCGGCGGACCTGGCCCCGGATCCCCTCGTCGCACAGCATGGCGAAGGAGACGTCGTCGATCTGCAGATAGGTGCAGCCGGCGGCGGCGAGATCGGCGATCTCGGCCTGGTAGGCGCTCGCCACGTCGGCCCAGAACTCGTCCATGTCGGGATAGGCCTTGGGATCGACCACCTTGCGGCCGCCGCGCATGTGCAGATAGGTCGCCGCCGGGATGCAGAACTTCGGCGTGCGGCTGGTGACCGACTTCAGATAGGCGAAGTGATCGAGCATGATGGGTTTGGAGCGCCGCACCTTGCCGACCACGCCCAGCATGGACGAGGTGCCGGTCACCGCGCCCTGCTCGCCCTTGAAGGTGACCGCGTACTGGCCGCCGGTGGCCTCGATGCCGTCGAAGCCGGTCAGGAAATCGGTGTGCCACATGGCGCGGCGGAACTCGCCGTCGGTGATTCCCTGCAGGCCGGCGCCTTCCTGCAGCTTCACCACCTCGCGGATGCAGCGATCCTCGACCGCCTTCAGCGCCTCGGCGGTGATCTCGCCGGCTTTGCGCTGGGCGCGCGCGGCGTGCAGCTCGTCAGGGCGCAACAGGCTGCCGACGTGATCGGCGCGGAACGGCGGGCGGGGCGCGGCGGGCATGGGCGAACTCCTCGGGTCGTTTTCGATATAGCCGAGAGCTGGCGCGCCCGCCGCAGGACTTCTCAGGCGATCAGGCCGCCCGCAACGGCTCGCCCCGGTTCATCGGCTCCCCCGTCTCCAGCAGGCTCTTCAGGCTGGACAGGATGCGCGGCCAGCCGCCGGACACCGCCTCGATCAGCTTGGAGCCGGTCCGCTCCATCTCATGCACGACGGTCAGCTTGACCGAGCCGTCCACGGCTTCGATCTCGAAGCTGGCGCGGGCGAAGCCTTCTGCGGTCAGCTCGGGCCGGAACTCGTTGCGCCAGGAGATCACGAGACGGCGCGGAGGGTCCGCTTCCAGGATTTCGCCGGCGTCGGCGGCGCGGCCGTCCTCGAACAGCAGCCGCCAGGGCGATCCCACCGCCCAGTCGGACTCGATGTGCATCCCGAACCAGTACTGCCGGTGGAACGCCGGCTGGGTCAGGGCGTCCCACAGCGTCTCGGGCGTGGTGCGGATGTAGGTGACATAGACGAAGCGGTCATGGCTCATCGTTCGGCTCCTCCAGGGATGTCTTGAGGTCGGCCAGGGCCTGCAGCGGCCCGAGCTGGTACTTGCCGATCCAGCGGCTGGCGATCTCGTGGATGGGGACGGGGTTGAGGAAGTGCAGCTTCTCGCGTCCCCGCTTCAGGGTGACGACCAGATTGGCCTGCTCGAGGATGGCCAGGTGCTTGGTCACTGCCTGCCGCGTCATTGAAAGTCCCTCACAGAGTTGGTTCAGGCTTTGGCCGCTGCGGGCATGCAGCCGGTCCAGCAGCTCGCGGCGGGATGGGTCCGCCAGGGCCTTGAACACAGCGTCCATGCTCATGGCGGCATTAATAGGCAACTAATTGGTTGCATGTCAACACCCCCTCATCGTCACTCCCGTCCTTCACCCGCGCCGCGAACGGCGCCAGCCTGCGGCAATGGACATGGACCGCCTGCGCGCGCTGGACGCCTCCGACCCTCTGGCCGGCCTGCGCGACGCCTTCGACCTGCCGGAGGGCGTCATCTACATGGCCGGCAATTCGCTGGGGCCGCCGCCCAGGGCCGCCGCCGCACGGCTCGCCGAGGTGGTGCAGGCCGAGTGGGGCGGCGATCTGGTGGCCGCCTGGACCCGGCGCGGCTGGATCGAGGCGCCCGCGCGGGTCGGGGGCAAGATCGCGCGGCTGGTCGGCGCGGACGCCTCGGAGGTCATCGTCGCGGATTCCACCTCGGTGGACCTCTACAAGCTGATCGCCGCGGCGCTGAAGGCGCGGCCGGAGCGAGGGGTGGTGCTGACCGTCGACGACGACTTCCCCACCGACCTCTACGTCGCCGAGGGCGCGGCCCTGGCGGCGGGCGAGGGCCGCCGGCTCCGGCGCGCCCTGCGCGGCGATCTCCTGGCCGCCCTGACCCAGGACGTGGCGCTGGTGGTCCTGAGCCATGCCCACTACCGCTCGGCTGAGGTCTACGACATGGCGGCCATCTGCGCCGCCGCCCGCGCGGCCGGGGTCTGGACGCTCTGGGATCTCAGCCACTCCACCGGGGTGGTCGAGGTCGAGCTGAATGGCGCCGGCGCCGATCTCGCCGTCGGCTGCGGCTACAAATATCTGAACGGCGGGCCGGGGGCGCCGGCGTACCTCTATATCTCCAGCCGGCTGCAGACCAAGCTGACCTCGCCGATCGCCGGATGGATGGGGCACGCCGCGCCCTTCGATTTCGTCGGCGACTATCGGCCAGGGCCCGGGGTGAGCCGGTTCCTGGCCGGAACCCCGCCGATCCTCAGCCTCGCCGCCCTCGATGTCGGGGTCGACCTGATGCTGCGGACCGACCCGGCCGCCATGGCCGACAAGGCGCGACGGCTCGGCGATGTCTTCCTGGAGCTGATGGCCGAGCACTGCCCTGGCGTCGAAGCCGCCTGCCCGGGGCCTGGCCAGCGGCGCGGCGGCCATGTGGCGTTCCGGCATCCCGGGGCGAAGGCGTTCGGCGACGCCCTGGCGGCCCGGGGCCTGGTCGGCGACGTCCGCCCCCCGGACCTGCTGCGCTTTGGCCTGTCGCCGCTCTATGTCCGCTTCGAGGACGTCGGCCTGGCGGTCCAACGGATCAAACAGGCGCTCGGAGCCCCCCGATTCGCCTGATCCGTCACGGCAAAGGTTGCGATCTTCCCGCGCCCGTTGAAAGAATGGGCCGAGAGAGAACGTCCGCTCAGCTGAGGCGGTCCGTGATCGCCTCGCCTGACGGCGCAGGAGGATCGCACTATGGCCAATTCAGCGGGAGGATTTGCGCGCACCATCGCGCTGGTGGGACCCATCGGGTCGGGCAAGACCAGCCTGATGGAAGCCCTGTTGTTCACAGCCGGGGCGATCCCCCGGCAGGGGACGGTCGAGGCCGGCGCCACCGTTGGCGACTCCGCCCCCGAGGCGCGCAGCCGCCACCAGTCGGTCGAGCTGAACGCCGCCACCTTCGACTACATGGGCGATCGCTTCACCCTGCTCGATTGCCCCGGCTCGGTGGAGTTCCAGGCCGAGTCCGACTTCGCCATCGCCGCGGCGGACATGGCGCTGGTGGTCACCGATCCCGACCCGCACAAGGCGATGCTGCTCAGGCCCTTGCTGGCGGAACTCGACCGGCTGGGCGTGCCGCGCGCCGTCTTCGTCAACAAGATCGACCAGGCCCACGGCAATGTCGGCGAGCTGCTCGACGCGCTGCAGCCGGCCTCGAGCTTGCCGCTGGTGGCGCGCCAGCTTCCCATCCTGGACGACGACAAGGTCACCGGCTTCATCGATCTCGCGCTCGAGCGCGCCTTCGTCTACCGGCCGGGCCAGCAGTTCGAGCAGATCGACATTCCGGGCAGCCTCGCCCAGGCCGAGGCTGACGCCCGGTTCCACATGCTGGAGCAGCTCTCCAGCTATGACGACGCCCTGCTCGAGCAGTTGCTCGGCGACGTCAATCCGGGGCCGCAGATGGTGTTCGCCGACCTGGTGAAGGAGATGCGCGAGTGCCTGATCGCGCCGGTGTTCTTCGGCTCGGCGCTCTATGATTCCGGCATGGGTAGGCTGCTCAAGGCCTTCCGGCACGAGGCGCCGGGGCCGGAAGCGGCTGCCGCGCGGCTCGGGGGCGAGGGCGCCTGCGCCTATGTGTTCAAGACCACCCACGCCGGCCAGGCTGGCCGGCTGGCCCTGGCGCGCGTGCTCAGCGGCCATATCGCCGACGGCGCCGAGTTGGTCCGTCCCGACGGCGAGAAGACCCGGGCTTCGGGCCTGTTCCATCTGCTGGGCGCAAACGCCCGGAAGATCGCGTCGGCCGGGGCCGGGGAGGTGGTGGCGATCGGCAAGGTGGAGTCCGCCCACCCGGGCGACATCCTGTCCGCCGACGGCAAGGCGCGGACCGCCAAACATCGGCCCGACCGGCGCCAGCCGGTCTATTCGCTGGCCATCCAGCCCATGGACCGCAAGGACGACGTGCGACTGACCTCGTCCCTGGCCAAGCTCGCCGAGGAGGACCCTGCGCTGGAGGTGGAGCAGAGCGAGGAGACCCACGAACTGCTCGTCTCGGGCCAGGGGGAGGGGCACCTGAAGACGGCGCTCGATCGCCTGAAGCGGCGGTTCGGCGTGGAGGTCTCCACCTCGCGGCCGCGCACGCCCTACAAGGAGAGCGTCAAGAAGAGCGTCACCCAGCACGGCCGGCACAAAAAGCAGACCGGCGGCCACGGCCAGTTCGGCGACGTGATCGTCGAGATCGGCCCGGTGGAGCGCGGTGGGGGCGTGCAGTTCTCCGAGAAGGTCACCGGCGGGGTGGTGCCGCGCCAGTGGATCCCGGCGGTCGGGGACGGCGTGCGCGACGCCTGCGAGCGGGGGCCGCTGGGCT
>DATCFQ010000475.1:0-4648 GCA_036509495.1 Caulobacteraceae bacterium | reverse complement strand
ATGGCGTTGCCGAGGCTGAAGCCCAGGCCGCTGAGGAAGCCGATCCTTCCAGGCGGCGCCACGTTGGGCAGCATGGCGCTGCAGAAGACGTTCCAATATTCGAACACCACCTGGGCGACGATCAGCGGGATCATCACCCGGGTCAGGCCCGAGGCCATGTGCGGTGCGGCCCACCAGGTGGCCAGCATGCAGGGCGCGAACACCACCATGCAGACGGCCAGCCACGGCTTGCGGCGTCCGCCGGCGTCGGCGATGGCGCCCAGCACCGGGGCGGTCAGGGCGATGATGATCGCCGCCACCGAGGTCAAGAGGCTCCAGGTCGCCTGGCCCCTCACCGGGTCGGCGATGACCACGGTCGAGAAATAGGCCGAGAAGACGAAGATATTGACCAGCACGTTGAACGGGCTGCGCGAGCCGTCGCAGAGCGCCCAGCAGAACTGGGCGAGCTTGCTGGCGCCAGCGTGCGGTCCGGCCGCGGCTTCGTGAGCGGCGGCTTCATCGGGCGTCATCAGCCCGGCCTCGACGGTGTCGACCATCGATTGTCCCGTGTGTTTCCCCAGAGGCCACTATCCGGGCGACCGCGGACGGGCGCAAGCTTTCACCGCCCCCTGCATCCGGGTGATGGGAGGATCAGACAAAGTCGCCGCTCGCTGGCTCTGGCCTGCGTCCGGAAAACGCCATAGACAACGACGAAAGAACACGTTGGGAGAGGAGCCATCCTATGGGGCGTCACGGTCTCGCATCATTCTGCGCCACGGCGGCTATCGCCATCGCCACGGCGACATGCCTCGCCGGCTCCAGCAGCGCCGTCGCGCAGCAGGTTCCGCCCAAGGACCTCAATTCCTTGCCGGCGCCGTCGACCGCCTACACGCCCAAGAAGACTCCTTGGGGCGACTGGGATTTCCGCGGCATCTGGCCGATCGAGAACATCGCCAGCGCGCGCATCCTGTTCGAGCGGCCCCTGCAGTTCGGCAGCCGCTACTGGGTGACTGACGAGGAGTTCGCCAAGCGGCTGGCCGCGGCGAAAAAGTCCGACGCGTCATTTTCCACGGGAACGGATGCGAACGGCAACGCCAAGAGCACCAATGCGGGCGGCACCGAGGGCATGGTCAAGTGGATGCAGACCGATCCCTTCGCCCATCGCACTTCGATGCTGACCAGCAACAACGGCCAGCTGCCGCCCCTGACGCCCTGGGGCCATGACCTCTGGGCCAAGGGCCGCTCGAGCTGGGTGCCTAACCAGAATTTCGACTCGCCCGCCGACTTCGATTCCTGGGACAACTGCTACTCGCGCGGCTTCCCGGCCTCGATGTTCCCCTTCCGCTACAACAACGGCATCCGCATCTTCCAGTCGCCGGGCTACATCGTGATCATGCTCGAGATGCTGGGCACCCGGGTGATCCCGATCAGCAACGCCCCCCACTGGGCCCACCCGGTCGAGGCCTGGATGGGCAACAGCCGCGCCCACTGGGAAGGCAAGACCCTGGTCATCGAGACCACCAACATCAAGTCCGGCGACGCCGCGACCTACGACCTCTCCAAGCGCGCCGCCTCGCCGCTGAACATGGCCACCGCCAATGTGCCGCCGTTCAACACCATCCCCACCAGCGACCAGGCCCGCACGGTCGAGCGCCTGACGATGATCGGCCCGGACACCATCACCTACGAGATCACCTATGACGATCCGAAGGTGTTCACCGCCCCCTGGACGGCCCGGCTCGATTGGTCGCGCAACGAAAAGTACAAGTTCTACGAATACGCCTGCTTCGAGGGCGACGTGCAGGTGAGCAACTACATCAAGGCCTCGCGCGCCAAGCGTCAGCAGATCGCCGAAGGCAAGCTCAAGGGCAACGAGGCCGACGGCAACGATCGCTTCGCTCACCAGTTCGACTTCGATCCGGCCACCATGCCCCCGCCCGCCCCGGGCGCCCGCGGCTTCGGCGGGCCCCGCACGCCTCCGCCACCCGGGGCCTACAGCGCCGACGGCAAATCCCCGTCCTGGGACCGGTAAGCTGGCGCTGATCTGATCGCAGACGATCGGTGGCAGGGCCTCCTGTCACCGATCCCGCGACGTCGAGGCCCAACTTCTCCTATTTCACCGTCATTCCCGGCTGGAGCGCGCAGCGCGGAATGCCGGGAACCCATGAACACCGAGATCGGTGAGAACTCGCAGGCCGCGGTGTGCATGGGTTCGCGGGACAAGCCCGCGAATGACGGTAAGAAAAGAAAAGGTCGCTGCCGGCCTACCGCTTCGGCGCCGGCTTCGGCTTCTTGGGCGCGCCGAAGTCGTGGGTCCAGCGCAGGGCGAGCTTGGCCCCGATCTCGTTGTTGAGCTGGGAGCTGAGCGACAGGTGGCGGCGGATGCGCCAGTCGACTTCGGCGCTGGGCCCCTGCCGGCCGCCGCCGATGACCTCCAGATAGACGTTGTCGCCGATGTATTTGCCGCCGGCGACGGTGAGGCCCGCCGTCTGGTCGCCGCCGAAGGCCAGCCGGTCGAGGCCCGCGAATTGCCTGAGGCTGCCCAGCACGTCGAAGCCGCCGCCGCTGGCCAGGGCCGTGGCGGTGGAGGCCAGCTGCGCCGTCTGCGCCCCGCTGAGCTGGGAGGCGGAGCTGCCGAACAGCACCTGCGACAGGATCTCCGACTGCGGCAGCGACGGCGTCGAGGTCAGGGTGATCTCGGGCTTGGCCGCGGTGCCGGCGATCCGCACCGAGGCGGTCAGGCTGGGGCCGTCCCAGGTCGCAGAAAGATCCAGCCGGATCTGATCGGGCGCATTGGCCAGGGTGATCTGGCCTCGCTCGTCGAAATTGAAGCGCTTGCCGGCGAACTCGTAGCTGCCCTGGTAGACCCGCGCCTGGCCGCTGAGTACGGGGCTGGAGAAGGTCCCGCCCACCTGGGCGTCGAGCGACAATTCCGCATCCAGCCCCCGGCCGCGGACGAAGACGCCCCGGGCGGCTTTCAGGCTGACGTCGAGATCGATGGCCGGGCCGCGCGGCTTGGCGGCCCTGAGCTGGCCTTCGCGCGGCTGGTCCGGAAGCCCGCGCTCGACCACATCCATGGTGGTGACATTCGGCTTCAGCTTGGCCTGGGCATTGATGTCGGCGTGATCGATGACCAGGGCGCCCTGGACCTTCACCTTGCCGTCGGCGCCGCGGGTGAACGCCGCCTGGCCCGAAGCGGTCGCCTGCAGCTCGTCGGTGTCGATCAGGCGGAACTTCCTGAAATCGAGCTTCAGGTTCGAGCCGCCGGCGCGCTCGAGGCTGATGGTCCCCGAACCGCTGACCGTCCCGCTCTTCTCGTCCTTGGCCGCGAGACTCTGCAGGGTGATCTGATGGCGGTCGAGCGAGGCCTGGGCCTGCAGGTTGGTCAGCACCAGGCCCGAGGCGTAGTCGTTGAGCCGGCCGCCCGAGACGGCGACGTTTCCGGTGAGCTGGGGATCGCCGAGGGCGCCGCCGAGCTCGGCCGTCAGCTTCACCTGGCCGCCCAGTTCGCGGTCGCCGCCGTAGAACAGGTCCCACAGCGGCTGGACCTCGCCGTCGGCCTGGATGTGGCCCTGCATCGGCCGGTCCCTGACGATCGCCAGATGCAGCGGCGCCGCCGAGGCCTCGACCGGCAGGACCACTGCGATGGTCGAGTTCAGGCCCTTGGCGCCTGAGGCCTGGGCGTCGAGCGTCAGCCGATCGCTGTGCAGCCCCGCCTTGACCTGGACGTTCACGGCGACGTCGGCGGGAGCGTCGATGCTCTTGGCGTCGCGCAGCTGGGCGGTCATGTCCCCGGCGAGGGTCGGGCCCCTGCCCTGCAGGTTCACCTTGGCGTCGATGCGGCCGCTGAAATCGGGGCTGAGCGCCTTGAGGTCGATGTCCCGCAGCGCACTGGTCAGGGTTGCGGCGCCGGCGGTCTCGTGGCCGTCGAGGTCCAGCTGGCCGCCGCCGAGCTCCAGGCGCAGCCGCGCGGTGCGATCCTCGCCGGCCAGCCTCAGGGCGATCGGCTCCAGGGTGTGGAACTCGACCTGGCGGAAGCGGCCGGCCCCGCTCAGCGACGCCTGCAGCACGCCGCCGGCCTGCTGATAGAGGCCCGAGCCATTGACCGCGATCGGGCCCTGGGGCGTGTCGGCGTCGGCGGTCAGCTGGAACGGCAGTCGGGCGAGCGGGCCCGAGCCGGTCAGGCGGGCGCTCTTGATGGTCAGGGCCTCGCCGCGCAAGGCGGCGCCCTGGGCGGTCAGATCGACCGCGCCGGTGGGCGAAGGTCCATCCAGGATCTTCAGCGTCCCACTGATGTGGCCCTGGGTCAGCACCGCGCCCGGGCCGATGGCGAGCTGCAGATCGGCGGTCGAGGGCGCCGTCCCGCGCAGCGACAAGGATCCCGTCGCCTGCACCCCGCCGGCATTGGCGTCGAGACCGTGGAGGTCGACGCCGCCCTTGGCCAACTGGAATCCCGATTTCGCCCGCACCGGGCCATAGCCGCTGTCGCCGGTGACAGCGATGTCTCCCTCGAGGCCCGAAGGCCCCTTGGCCAGGCTCAGTTTCACATGGGCGCCAACGAGCGGCAGGTCGGGGACGTCGATCTTGCCGAAGTCGGCGTCGAGTTCGGCCTTCGGCGCGGCCAGGGTCCCGCTGACAGCGCCGTCACCGGAGGCCTTGCCGTCGATCA
>DATCFQ010000474.1:0-3152 GCA_036509495.1 Caulobacteraceae bacterium | reverse complement strand
TGCACCGCCTCATCCGGCGGATGGGCATCCATCGCGAGGTCGAAACCGTGGGCGGGGTTGGCCGCACCATGCTTCTGGGGCTCGCTCTGGTCGCCCTGTCGATCTCGGTCATGCTGCCGGTGACCGCGGCGGCGGGCACCTTGGCCCGCGAAGATCTCGCCTTCGCACTGTCTGTGGTCCTGCTCGGGCTCTTGATGATGATCACCCGGCGCAACGCGGTCAGCCAGGTCGTCGGCTTCATGTCGCTGGAAAATGGCCTGGTGCTCGCCGCGACAGGGGCCAAGGGCATGCCGCTCGTGGTCGAGATCAGCGTCGCGTTCTCGATCCTGATCGCCTTCATCGTGATCGGCATCTTCCTGTTCCGCATCCGCGAGCGGTTCGACACCATCGACGTCGCCGCGCTGGACACCTTCCAGGGAGAACGCCGTTGATTGCGCCAGGCGTCTACGCCCTGGCGGCGGTCATCCTCATCCCCCTGGCGTCGGCCGCGGTGTTGGCCTTGACCCCCGGCTACAGGTTGAGCGCGCGCCTAAACGTGCTGGCGTCAGGCGGGGCGTTTGTGGCGGCGCTGGTCCTGATCGGACATCGTCCGCCCATCAGCGACTACCTTTTCGTCGACGATCTCAACATCGTCTTCCTGGTGCTCAACACCTTCGTCGGATTCACCACCAGCCTTTTTAGCGCCAGCTACATCCGCCACGAACTGGAGACGGGCCGCCTCACGCCGGTTTATCTGCGGTTCTACCACGCGATGTATCAGCTGATGCTGTTCGGCATGAGCCTGGCGCTCGCGGCTCAGAACGTCGGGGTGATGTGGGTGGCCGTCGAACTCGCCACCCTCACCACGGTCGTGATGGTCGGGATCTATCGGACCCGCGAGGCGATCGAGGCGGCCTGGAAATACTTCATCCTGGGCAGCGTCGGCATCGCCCTGGCGCTGTTTGGGACCATCCTCGTCTATCTGGCGGCGCAGCCGGTCATCGGCGAAGGCCTGAACGCGATGTCCTGGATCCAGTTGGTCGCGCACGCCAGCAAGTTCGATCCGGCGCTGCTCAACCTCGCCTTTGTCTTCCTGCTTTTGGGCTATGGCACCAAGGTTGGTCTGGCGCCGCTGCATGCCTGGCTGCCGGATGCCCACGCCGAGGGCCCGACACCGATTTCCGCGGTCCTGTCCGGCTTGTTGTTGAACGTCGCGCTCTACGCGGTGCTCCGCTTCAAAGTGGTGATGGCGGCCAACGTCCATGCGATCGCGCCCGGTCCGCTGCTGATCACCATGGGCCTGCTCTCACTGATCTTCGCGGCGATCATGCTGTACCGGCGGCGCGACATCAAAAGGCTGTTCGCCTACTCGTCGATCGAGCACATGGGCATCATCGCCTTCGCCTTCGGCATGGGCGGCCCCTTGGCCAATTTCGCCGGCCTGCTGCACATGACCATGCATAGCCTGACTAAATCCGCGATCTTCTTCGCCGTCGGTCACATCGCCCAGGCCAAGAACACGCAGAAGCTCGCGCAGATGGGCGGCCTCACCGTCACCCACCCGGCGCTAGGCTGGGGCCTGGTGCTGGGCGTCGTGGCGATCCTGGGCGTCCCGCCCATGGGGGTGTTCATGAGCGAGTTCCTGGTGGTGAGCTCCACCTTCGCGCGGCAGCCGCTTTTGGCGATCCCGCTTGTGCTCGGGCTGCTGCTCGCCTTCGGAGCCTTGATCTGGCATCTGCAGCAGGTGGTGTTCGGCCCCGTGCGCGGCGAGAGCCACCCGGTCCAGGCCTCCTATGTGCCGATGCTGATCCACCTGACGCTCGTTCTCATTGCGGGGATCTATCTTCCGCCTGCGATCGTCGCCTGGTTCCAGAACGTCGCGCGGACGCTGGGATGAAGCGATGACGCATCCTGACGGGCTCATCGCGATCCTGCGCCGGACCGGGCAACCCGCCAAGCTAGACGCCGACTGGCCGAGGGTTCGCCTCGACGAGGACGGGTGGCGGCGACTTCGCGCCGGGTTCGCGGGCGCCGGCCTTGACCTTGTCGCCCTGTGGGGCGAACCGGAAGCCGTCCACGCTGCGGTTCGCGAAGGCGCGGACGCGGCCATATTCACCCTGGGATGCAGCGCCGACGGCGCCTACCCCGCGCTGGGCCAGATGCACCCGCCCGCCATCCGACTGGAGCGAGCCATGCAAGACCTGGTGGGCCTGCGTCCGCAAGGCTTGCCGGATCAGCGGGCCTGGCTCGATCACGGCCGATGGCCAATCCGCCACCCCCTCGGCATCGCACGGGCGGCGGGTGGCGTCGCGCCCTATGAGTTTCTTCCCGTGGAAGGGGAGGGGCTGCACCAGGTCCCGGTCGGACCGGTCCACGCCGGGACGATCGAGCCGGGCCATTTCCGCCTCACGGTGAACGGCGAGACAGTCGTTCGGCTCGAGGCGCGACTTGGCTACGCCCACAAAGGAACGATGCGGCTGATGATCGGCGCGCCCCTCGCCACGGCGGCGCGCCTGGCCGGCCGGATTTCGGGAGACAGCACGGTCGCCTACGCCTACGCCTTCGCGCGGGCCGTCGAAGCCGCCCGCGCCGTCGAAGCGCCGCCCCGCGCACAGTGGCTGCGCGCGCTGATGGCAGAACTGGAGCGTCTGGCCAACCACCTGGGCGACATCGGGGCAATCTGCAACGACGCCGCATTTGCGATCATGCACGCCCACTGCGGGATCCTGCGCGAGCAGGTTCTGCGGGCCTGCAACATTGCCTTTTGCCATCGCCTGATGATGGACCAGATCGTGCCTGGCGGGGTCGTGGCCGATATGCGAGCAGGCGGCCGGGATGCTCTGGCGGTCGTGACGACGACCGTCCGCAAGGCGCTGCCCCGACTGATCGAGGTCTATGACGAGACGAATTCGTTGCAGGACCGGACGGTGGGAACAGGCGTGGTCCGCCCAGAATGGGCCCGGCAGTTCGCTGCCGGCGGCTTTGTCGGGCGCGCCTCAGGGCGCGACTTCGACGCCCGTAAATGGCGACCCTACGAGCTCTACCGGAATCTGGTGTTTGAGGCGCCGGTCCAGACGCAAGGCGACGTCAACGCCCGCGTGTGGGTACGTATCCGTGAGGCGGAGCAGAGCCTCGAGCTGCTGGGTCAGTTACTCACCGAAGACCCCGCAGGG
>DATCFQ010000473.1:0-9967 GCA_036509495.1 Caulobacteraceae bacterium | reverse complement strand
GGCCCAGCTCAGCCAGGCGCTCCCCCCCAGCGGCGCATCGAGGATGGAGATCGGTCCGGTCGCCCCGGCGTGCGGGAAGACCCGGGCAGGGTCCAGCCGGTCGGCCGAGACCTTCACCAGCGCCCGCCCGAGGCCCACCATGCCCTGGGACTGCACGGCGAGACGGGCGTCGCCGATGCGCATGTCCGCCGCGGCCTGCAGCCGTCCGCCGGTCTTGTCGAAGCGCACCGCGTCCAGGTGGCCGCGCCAGTTCACCGGTCCGCCGACCTCGGAGAGGGCGATGTCGCCGTTGGAGAAGTCGAGCTGCTGCAGATAGCTCAGCGGCCGCCCCAGGCGCGGCCGCCCGGTCAGGTCGCTGAAGAACCGCAGGAGGTTGGCGCTGCCGGGCCCGGGCGGGCCGGACGCATCATAGCCCAGCGCGTAGCGGCCCAGAGGCGAGACGCTGACCGCGGCGAAGAAGTCGTTGGCGGCGAGGCGTCCCGGAGCGATGTGGGCGCCGAGGATCGAGCCCGTGGCCAGGCCAGCCTCCAGCCGGCGCGCCCGCAGCACCGGCCGGCCCTCGCCATCGGTCAGGGAGACGTCCCGCAGCTCCAGACCCAGCGAATGCGACGCGCCGAACCAGGCGATCTCGACGGTCCCGATGCGCGCTCGGCCGCCGCGCACGGCGGTCGCCAGCCAGCGCTCCGCCACCGGCCTGAAGGCATCGGCGGCGATATGCCCCTGCGACAGCCGCCAGGCGACGAACCCGGAGATCAGGACCAGCCCGGCCAGGATGCCGAGCAGCGCCGCCGAGACATGTCGGATGGCCGGCCTCAGCACGCTGGGAATCCCCTCCATGGATCGCGGCCGGCGCGGCCCGCGCGGCTTTGCGCTTTGGCCGAATGCCCCCCATAGTCCGGCCCCGATACGACCAGGAGGTTAGCATGCCCGCCGCCCTGCAGCCCGGCGACAAAGCGCCCGACTTCGCCCTGCCGAGCGAGGAAGGCGGCGACATCCGCCTCGGCGACCTCAGAGGACGGATCGTGGTGCTCTACTTCTATCCGAAGGACGACACCTCCGGCTGCACCAGCGAGGCGACAGCATTCACCGAGGCGCAGGTCGAATTCGACGCCATCGGTGCGGTCGTCGTCGGCGTCTCCAAGGACAGCGTCAAAAGCCATGGCAAGTTTCGCCAGAAATACGGACTGTCGGTTCGCCTCGGGTCCGACGTCGACGGAGAGATGATCCAGAGCTACGGCGTCTGGGTTGAAAAAAGCATGTACGGCCGCAAGTACATGGGCATCGAGCGGGCGACCTTTCTGATCGGTGCGGACGGTGCGATCCGGCAAATCTGGCGCAAGGTCTCGGTGACGGGGCACGCGGACCAGGTGCTGGCGGCGGCGCGGGAGCTAGCCAGGAAATAGGGCGACCGGAGGGCGGGCCGGCCGGACGGCCTCTCCAGGCGTTGCGCCCAAACGCCGCGTCGCGAATCTGCAGAAGCCAAGATTCGGCTGTGTTACTCGCTGGTTAGCTTGGTTTCCTTCACCAGTTGTCAAGCATAAGACCTGCGCGCTGAACGCGAGGACGCTTGCCTATTGCTTTGACATTGCTTCATATCTCGCCACGGGTTTGGTGGGGCTCCCAATCATCATGGATCGCTTGGCGAGGCTGCGCCTGTCGCTGGAGCGGCTGTTTCCCGAACGGCACCTCTACGTCCGTTCCGGCGGACAGATCCGTGGCTTCGTGCTCAGCACGGGCAAGCAGACTGCGGCCGCGGCCGTCGCCGCCATGCTGGCGCTCTGGCTCGGCGTCAGCTCGGCCGCCGCCCTTTCCAGCATGCTGTCCCTGACCTCGGGCGATGAGGCTGCGCTCAAGGTGCGGGCCTACTACGAGCGTCTGATCGCCGACCGCCAGGCGCGGCTGAACAGCGCGGTCGCCGAACTCAGCCAGAATTCAGGATCGGTCCAGGATCTCGCCCAGGCCATCGAGCAGCGCCACCAGGCGCTTTCGCTGCTGTTGGAGCCGCTGCGCGGCGAGCAGGGCGCGGCGGCGCAGCTGGCGCCCCTCGAGGCCCCCACCACAGCCTCGCCCATGGACCGGGTCCGCTTCGTGCGCATGGACCAGGAGCGCCTGCTGGGCCAGGCCGAGTCCTATGCGAAGAGCCGGGCCGATCGCCTGCGGCTGGCCCTGCGGCTGGCGGGTCTCGACCCCGGCGCCCTGGTGGCCCAGTCGGCCGGCGGGCTGGGCGGCCCTCTGATCGAGGGCAAGGATCCCAAGGCGCTGGCCGCCGTGCTCGACGTCGACGAAGGCTTCGCCAGCCGCATCCAGCACGCCGCCGCCTCGATGGACGAGATGCGCGCCCTCTCCAGCGTCGCCGGGAAGATCCCGCTGTCGGCGCCGACGACCCACACCACCCGCAGTTCCGGCTTCGGCGTGCGCTTCGATCCCTTTACGGGACGCCCGGCGTTCCATTCCGGGCAGGATTTCGCCGGAGCCTTCTCGACCCCGATCCATTCGACCGCCCCGGGCGTGGTGTCCTTCACCGGCGTGCGCACGGGCTACGGCAACACCATCGAGATCGACCACGGCGGGGGCTTCAAGACCCGCTATGCACACCTTCAAGCCATTGCAGTCACGGTTGGCCAGAGAGTTGCATTGGGCCAACGTATCGGCGCCATGGGGTCCACAGGACGCTCCACGGGGCCGCATCTGCACTATGAGATCTGGGTCGGCGGCAAGCCGCAGAACCCCGATCGGTTTCTGAGGGCTGGTGAATATGTTCAGCAAGACCAATAAGCCCGCTCCGGGCCCCGCGCCGCGCTCAGCCGCGCCGCCGCAGCTGCTGGAGCCCCCTGTCGTTCGCAAGAACCCCGCCGCGGTCTCGGTGATCGGCAAGGACATCACGATCGAAGGCGGCGTCAACGGCGAAGGCGAGGTCCACATCGACGGGGTGGTCCGCGGTGACGTCCGCGTCGGCCGGCTGTCGGTCGGGGAAAGCGGCCATGTCGAGGGCACCATCTCGGCCGAGCTGGTGGAAGTGCGCGGCAAGGTGGTCGGCGCGATCACCGCCAAGCAGATCCGCCTGTTCGCCACCGCCCACGTCGATGGCGACATCACCCACGAGCAGCTGGCCATGGAAACCGGCGCGTCCTTCCAGGGCCGCAGCCTGAAGTTCCAGCGTCCGACGGTTCAGCGCGAAGCGACCTCCCAGGTCAGCGACGTCATCAACCTCAGCGCGGCCCAGGTCTGACGCCATTCGCCAGGGCGGTCGCTAGCCCGGCGGCGGAGAGGATTCCCGGTCAGGACGCCTGACGCCGGTGCGGACGCGGCGCCGGCGTCAACCACCGGTCGCCAACCGCGGTCAGGTAGTTTTCGATCACGTAGCGCCACGGGATGACCAGCGGGAAGATGACGCCCATGAGGCAGGCGATGGCGCTCTGAGTGGTCCCATAATCCATCTGGCCGTTGGACCACCTGGGCAGGGCGACGGTGATCAGCCATGCGCTCTTCCAGACCATCTCGAAGAAGAGCAAAGGCAGCATCCGGAGCGGATAGCGAACCCCTAACAGCGCCAGGACAGACATCGCCCACAGCATGCAGGTGACGGTCCCTTGCTGGAGCTCCATCGAACTCACGCGCCCTGCCATGGCGGGCCAGATCTCCACGGCGAGCCCCACCGCGATCAGCAGATAGGCGCCGCGCAGGAGATAGAGACGAAATGTCGAGACCTCGGTCACGGGGGATCTCCTTGGAGTCCGGGGACGACTATCCGACTTGCTGCAGGATCTTCTCCACCGCGGCGAGGCTGGCTGAGATCCTGGACAGCTCCCCGCGCATGGCCGAAACGGCCGCCAGGGTTTCCGACTGAGCGGCCGTCGCGTTCTCGATGAGCGCTTGATACTCGGCGTCATTCGCCAGCCGCGCGCGAGCCTGGAAGGCGGCCGAGGCGTATTTCATGGCGAAGATGATCAGCACCGTCGCGAGGGGCAGGCAGATCGTGATCAGATAGACGCTGATGGGCATGTCCCCGCCGGAATGCATGTCGATCTCCTTTTGTCAGTCGAGGTCCGGGGCCGCATCCGGAAGCGACGCGGCCGCCTCATCGATGACGGATGGCGTCAGTGAGAGTGCGAAGTCCGCGACCTCGAAGTAATTCAGCGCCTTGCCATCGGCGGACAGCTCGAGCTTGCTGCTCACCAGGCCCGCCGCCTCCAGCTTCTGAAGGTGGAGATGCAGCAAGGGGCGACTGATGCCTACGTCTCGCGCGAGCTGGCTCACGTAGGTTCGCCCCTTTCTGTTCAGCACCGCCAAGATCCTGAGCCGATGCGCATTGGCCAGGGCCCCCATCACGGCCAGCAGCCGCTCTCCGGTCAGGGGCCGATTGACAGCTCCAACAAACATGTGAAAGAAATATCTGTCATGTGAAAGTTGGTCAAGGCAATTCTGATCGCGGGGGGCGTTTTCATGGAAACCATTCGATGCCAAGCCAGGCTCGCGGGAGCGCTCTACGCCCTGGTGGCGATCGTGGGCCCGATCAGCCTCATCTACATTCCGGGCCAAGTATTCGCGCCCGGCGCCGCGCCGGCCGACCATATCAGGGCGTCCGAAGGGCTTCTGCGTTTGGGCATCGCCAGCGAACTCTTCTATCAGAGCGTCGAGGTGTTCCTGGTCCTGGCGCTCTATGCGCTGTTCAAGCCCGTGAACGCCGGCCTGGCGCGGCAAATGGCCGTCCTGGGGCTGATGCCCATCCCCATCGTCCTGGCCAACCTGCTGAACGAGATCGCCGCCCTGATGATGGCCCATGGCGCCGGCGCCATCGGAGGCTTGCCGAAACCCATGGCCGATTCCCTGGCCGCCGGCTTCTTGCTGCTCCACGGCCGCGGGCTGGAGGTCGCGGCCGTGTTCTGGGGTCTATGGCTCTTTCCTCTTGGATTGCTGGTCATTCGCTGCGGCTTCATCCCGAAGCTCTTGGGCGTCTTGGCGATGATTGCGGGCGCTGGCTACGTGATCGGTTCGGTCGTGTCGCTCGCGGCGCCTCAATACGGCCCGAGCCTCGGCGCCGCCGCGTCCATGCTGGAGCTGGGTGAGCTGCCGATCATCGCCTGGTTGCTGCTCGCCGGCGCCCGGCCCGCGCGGACTGCCCCGAGCGCCTGAGGCGCCGCCCGCGTTAGGCTGGCGCTCATCCGGGCCCAAGGCGGACTATCCTTCGCCAGCGCCGACGGAGGCTGGCCCGGGCGATGGAGGCGCCGACATAGACCGTCCTTCGGGCAGGGACCGCTCATGCGACGCCAACGGCCGGTTCGGCCTTGGCGCCCCCCGACCACGAGGCGCAGATTCTGGAGAGGCCACCGTAAATACGGTGGATTTACGGTGGGCCCTACCCCGCCGCCTCATCCCCCGCGGCGCCGACACGCTGCGCCAGGGCCGCGCCCATGAAGGCGTCGAGATCGCCGTCCAGCACGCCCTGGGTGTCGGAGGTCTCCACGTCCGTGCGCAGGTCCTTCACCAGCTGGTACGGCTGCAGCACGTAGGACCGGATCTGGTGCCCCCAGCCGATATCGGACTTCTGGTCCTCGACCGCCTGGGCCGCGGCCTCGCGGATCTGCAGCTCCCTCTCGTAGAGCCTGGCCCGCAGCATCTTCCACGCCCGTTCGCGGTTCTGGTGCTGAGAGCGCTCGCTCTGGCAGGCCACCACCACATTGGTGGGGATGTGGGTGAGGCGGACGGCTGAATCGGTTTTGTTGACGTGCTGGCCGCCGGAGCCGGAGGCCCGGTAGGTGTCGATGCGCACGTCGGACGGATTGATCTCGATGGTGATGGTGTCGTCGACCACCGGATAGGTCCAGATCGAGGCGAAGCTGGTGTGCCGCCGGGCGTTGGAATCGAAGGGCGAGATGCGCACCAGCCGGTGCACGCCCGCCTCGGTCTTCAGCCAGCCATAGGCGTTGGTTCCCTTGATCTGCAGGGTGGCGGACTTGATGCCCGCCTGCTCGCCGGAGGTCTCCTCGATCACGTCGACGGTCATGCCGTGGGCGTTGGCCCAGCGCGCGTACATGCGCTGGAGCATCTCGGCCCAGTCCTGGGATTCGGTGCCGCCCGCCCCCGCATTGACCTCGAGGTAGCAGTCGTTGCCGTCGGCCTCGCCCGACAGCAGCGCCTCCAGCTCGGCGCGGCCCGCCAGCGCCTTCAGCCGCGCCAGCTCGGCGCTGGCCTCATCCATCAAGGGCTCATCGCCCTCTGCGGCGGCCAGTTCGGCGAAGCCTAAAGCGTCAGCCAGATTGGTCTGCAGCTGGCGCACCGCATCGACCTGGGCGGCCAACCGGTTGCGGTCGCGCATCAGCGCCTGAGCCTCTTCGGGCCGGTCCCAGAGAGTCGGGTCCTCGGCCTTGGCGTTCAGCTCGTCGAGCCGCCTTAGCGCAGGGTCCCAGTCAAAGTCGCCTCCTGAGCAGGTCTACCGACCGCTCGATGTCGGCCGCCGCAGCCTCGACATCCGCTCGCATGGATCTGATCCTTGCCGTTGGGGGTCCGCGAGATAGGGCGTCGCCGCCCTCGAAGCAAGCGGTTCAGTATAGCCCGCTGAGATCCTGCGCCGGTTTCGGCGCGGGCGGTGGAGGCGGCGCAGGGGGAGCCGCGGCGGTAGCAGCGCTATCGGCCCCAGAGATCTTCCCGTTCGGCCAGACCCGGTTGTAGGGCTGGGGCCCGGCCAGGGGCCGCGCGCCGCGCGGCTGGGTGCCGTTGCGGAAGGCCTCGCGCGAGCCGTTGACCAGCAGGAACTTGGTGTCGTCGGGGGCCCTGAACTGGCCGACCGGATGGCCCCGCATCGCCTGGGACATGAAGTCGATGAAGATCGGCACCGCCGCCGCCGCGCCGGTCTCGCCCTCGCCCAGCGAACGATTGTCGTCGAAGCCGACGAAGACCCCGACCACCAGGCTCGGATTGAAGCCGACGAACCAGGCGCTGCGGTATTCGTTGGTGGTGCCGGTCTTGCCGCCGTACTGCGGGCCCAGGACGTGGGCCTGGTAGGCGGTGCCGTGGGCGACCACGTCCTGCATCATCGAGGTCATCTGATAGGCGGTGATCGGGTCGAAGATCGGGTTGCCGTCCGGCTGCAGGGTCGGCGGGTCCTCGCCCTGGTAGGGGCCGCTGCAGGCGGGGCAGTCGCGGCGGTCGGCCCGATAGACCGACTT
Source organism: Caulobacteraceae bacterium (assembly GCA_036509495.1). Lineage (GTDB taxonomy): Bacteria > Pseudomonadota > Alphaproteobacteria > Caulobacterales > Caulobacteraceae > JANWHQ01. The sequence goes on along the minus strand of DATCFQ010000473.1, from coordinate 2,801 downwards.
GCCCTCGCGGTCCTCGACCAGCTCGATCAGATGCGGCTGGACCCGGCGCCCCCCATTGATGAAGGCCGCATAGGCCCCGGTCAGCTTGAACGGGGTGGTTTCGCCCGCGCCCAGCGCCATGGCCAGCACCGGCGACATGTCGTTGACCACCCCGGCCTTGATGGCGGTGTCCCTGATCTTCTGCATGCCGATGGCCTGGGCCAGGCGCACGGTCATGGTGTTGCGCGACAGCTCCAGCCCTTTGCGGAGCGTCAGCATGCCGTAGTATTTGTCTTCGTAATTCCTGGGCTTCCAGGTCTCGTCGGCGCTGGCGCCTCTGAGTTCGATCGGCGCGTCCAGCACCTCGCTGGCGGGCGTGTAGCCGTTCTCCAGCGCCGTGGCGTAGACGAACGGCTTGAAGGCCGAGCCCGGCTGACGCATCGCCTGGGTGGCGCGGTTGAATTTCGAGAGCGAGTAGCTGTAGCCGCCCACCAGGGCGAGCACCCGGCCGGAATAGGGGTCGACCACCACGATGGCGCCGTTGACCTGGGGCACCTGGCGCAGGTTGTAGCCGCCGCCGATGGCCGGCTCCACGAATACCAGATCGCCCTTGCCGAGGCCCTTGCCGGCCTTTTCCCACCGCACGTCCTCGGGCACGAGCTCGCCGGGGCGATTGTCGGCGACCTGGACGCGCACGCTATTGCCGGCGATCTCCTCGACCACCGCGGGCCGCCAGGCGCGCCGCTCGGCCGGCTGGCTGATGGCCCTGGCCTGAGCTTCCCAGTTGTCGAGCGTGGTCACATGGCCCCAGGCCCCGCGCCAGCCATGGCGGCGGTCGTAGCTTTCCAGACCCTTCATCAGGGACTCGCGCGCCACCGACTGCAGGCGCGGATCCAGGGTGGTGCGCATATAGTAGCCACCCTCGTTCAGCTTCTGGCCGAGGCTGCCAAGCGCCTCCTGGCGCACCTCCTCGACGAAGTAGTCGGCGTCGCGATAGTGGGCGCGGGTGGGGGCGGTCTGGACCTTCAGGTCCTCCTTCATGGCGGCCTGGCCCTCGGCGCGGCTGACCCAGCCGAGCTCGATCATCTGGCCCAGGATCCAGTTGCGGCGGATGATGGCGGCGGCCTTGTGGGTGACCGGCTGATAGTTGTCGGGGCCCTTGGGCAGGGCCGCCAAGTAGGCCATCTCGGCCAGGTCGAGGTCCTGCAGCGACTTGCCGAAATAGTTGTAGGCGGCGGCGCCGACGCCATAGGAGCGATAGCCCAGCCAGATCTCGTTCAGATAGAGATCGAGGATCTGCTCCTTGGTCAGGCTCTGCTCCAGACGCCGGGCGAGGATGGCCTCCTTCAGCTTGCGCCCGATGGTCGGGTCATTGTTGAGCAGGACGTTCTTGGCCACCTGCTGGGTGATGGTCGAACCACCCTCGAAGCGGCGGCCGCGCATGCCGTTCCACATGTCCTTGAGCACAGCCCGGCTGAGGCCGCCGACGTCGATGCCCTGGTGGCGGAAGAAGTTGTGGTCCTCCGCCGCGAGGAAGGCTTCCGCCAGCCTGGGCGGGATCTGGTCATAGGGGACGTAGATGCGCCGCTCGCGCGAGAACTCGCCGATCAGGGTGCCGTCCCAGGCATAGACGCGGGTGGCGGTGGGCGGCCGGTAGTCGGCCAGGTCGGATGCGTCCGGCATGCCGTGGAACAGCCAAGCGGCATAGATGGCCAGGGCGAAGCCCGCCACGGCGATGACGCTCAGCACCGCGATACCGGCGATCGCGATCCATCTCTCGAGGCGGTCCAACGAAGAAAATCCCCGTGCGGTGCGAACAGCCCGCCGGGCCGACGCTTAGCGCCTAACGGCGCGATCGCAAAGCCGGCAAGGCCTTGGCGCGAACCGCTCAGCGAGCGGCGTAGCGACGCTGCTGACTGAAATAGTCGTCGATGGCGTCGCCGACGGCGCCCATCAGCCGCGCCCGCTGCAGCGGATCGTGCAGGGCGGCCACGTCCTGGGCGTTGGTGACGAAGCCCATCTCCAGCAGCACGGCCGGCACGTCGGGCGCCAGCAGCACCACATAGCCGGCGTCCCTGTGGCTGTGCTGCAGCATCGGGGTCAGCTCGGAGACCTGGCTGACCACCATGTCGGCGAAGGCCGTCGACTGGTTCTTGGTCGCCCGCTGTGTCAGGTCGAGCAGGATCTGGTTCACCGCCCGATCGTGGCTGGGCAGGCTGACGTTGATGAACCAGTCGTTGCGGGTGAACACCTTGCGGGCCACCCGGTCGGAGCCCTTGTCGGACAGGGTGTAGACGGTGGCGCCGCGCACGGTCGGATCGGCCCCGGCGTCGGCATGCAGCGAGATGAACAGGTCGGCGTCGGCGCGCCTGGCGATCTGCACCCGCTCCTCGAGCGGCACGAAGCGGTCGCCGCTGCGGGTCAGCACCACGATGTAACGGCCGTCGCGGTCGAGCCGGCGCTTCAGCGCCTTGGCGGCGGCGAGGGTGAGATCCTTCTCGTGCACCCCCGGACCGAGCGCGCCGGGATCCTTGCCGCCGTGCCCGGCGTCGATGACGATGACCTTGCGGGCGTGGACCGGCGCGGCGGCGACGGGGATCAGCCGCGCATCGGCGGCGGTCGGGGCCGGGACCTGAGGCCCGTTGGCGGCCAGATCGATGACGTAGCGGTAGTTGGGCTCGCCATCGCTGGGCGCCAGCAGGAAACGGCGGACGACGATGGCCGGCCGGGTCAGCGAGACCTGCAGCCGCGCCGCGCCGCCGTCGGCGTCGACATTCCAGGAGCGGACCAGCCCCTGCCCTTCCCCGCCGAGCGTGGCGGGG
>DATCFQ010000472.1:0-2010 GCA_036509495.1 Caulobacteraceae bacterium | reverse complement strand
ACGAACGGATCGCCTGGCTGGCGGCACATCATCAGGCCAGCGACCATGTGGCCGTCCCACACCAGCATCAGTGAGTGGGGGGCCTGATCCAAGAGGCCCGAGAGCGGCGCCAAGGACTGGAAGTCCGCATCGACGTAGATGCCGCCCAAGGCCCAGACCGCGCAGTAGCGAAAGTAGTCCGATTGCATCGACGGCACCGCGATGGCGTCGAAGGCCCGCTTCTCGCGTTCGCCCACCTGTTTGCCGATGAACCAGCTCGCCGCGTCGCGGTCGTAGAGCCGGTGTCGGAAACCGGGATTGCCGACCCGGAAGCCCTCGATCCAGCCGGCGACCTCGTCCGGCGGCGAGCCCGTGTCCCAATACTGAAACAGCCTCATGGGCGGACTATCCCATAGCCCGGGCGTCGACAAAACCTCCCGGGTGGGCGGACGACGCCCTGGTGGCCGGCACGTCCAACAGCGGGCCGACACCACCGGTTCTTACTTCACCGCCAACGCGGAACTCCAGGCAGGCGTCTCGGCGGCATCGGCTGGCCTGTCGAGGTAGATCGGGCCGTTCCAGCGCATCCAGTGTTTCGAGCCGCCCTTGTAGCGAGGTTCGCACGGAAGTCCCCATTGCTGGACCGTGATCAGATGAAGGAACGTCGCTTCCTCGAGGGCCTCCCGCACATGCGGGGTTGCGGCGATCACACTCTGGACCGTGTCCCGGATGTTCGGGAGTTTGGCGTCCCAGGCATTTGGCGGCTGAGGAAATCGGCCGAGCGGCCCCTCTGCAGGCCACTCCGGCGCAGCGAGCGTCCAGACGGTGGTGAGCAACCGAGGGCCAGCTACGGACGGAACGGCGATCAACTGCGGGATGTCCGCGTACTGCCGCTCCTCGATGAGGCGTGTCGATAGTTGGAGACACGCGGAGAGGAACGGGTTGCCCGGCGCTCGGGCGATGAGGGTCGAATTGATGATGCCGCCGTCCAGGATGACGAGAAGGAGTTGCGGAACCTGTTCGATCAGCGTCGACAGCGGACGGCCCGCAATACAGTCGGCGTCGAACCAGACGCCGCCCGTCGCCACCAGGGCGCAGAGCCTGAAATAGTCCGCCTGCATGGCTGGAACGGCGCAGGTGTCGAACGCCTGCCGTTCGCGCTCGCCCAGGTGCTTCTCGATGAACCACGAGGCCGAGCCCCTGTCATAGAGGCGGTGCTTGAGATCAGGGTTCATGGTCCTGAACCCCTCGATCCATTCGGCGACCTCGGCCGGCGGCTCGCGCGCATCCCAGTACTGGAACAGCCTCATGGGTGGACTGTCCCACAGTCGAACCTGCTATAAAACCTCCGTCACGGCGCTGGCCTCGGCCGGCCGCAACGTCCCGACGCCGCCGGCTTAGCGCGAGCCTAAGCCGGGGAGGCGCGGCGCTAGGCTGAGGCCCATGCAAAGACGCCGCCACGCCTCGCTCGCTCTCGCTCTCGCTCTCGCTCTCGCTCTCGCGCTCGCTCTCGGCCATGCGGCCGAGGCCGCCAGCCTGACCCCGCCCAACCTGGTCACCGCCTCCAGCCTGAACGATCCGGACCTCCTCTTGGTCTGGCCCTACGCCTCGGGGGGGCCGCTGGAGGCCATGAGCTGGTCGATCTTCAAGGGCCAGATGTCGGCCGGGCTGTCCGGCTCGTTCCTGACACCGTCGAACAATCTGATGGACCTGGGCAACCCGACCATCGCCCGAACCAACCTGGGCCTGGGATCGGCGGCGCTGATCAATACCGGGACCAGCGGGGGCGCGCTCTGCCTGCTGAACGCAGCGACCTGCACCTTTGCGGGCGAGGTGCTGACGCCGGCTTCGACCGCGTCGCTCGCGGGGTTTCACATCGGCATCGGGGTCGCGCCCACGTCGCCGGTCAATGGGGACGTCTGGTGTACTTCCACTGCATGCTTCGTGCGGGCGAACAGCACAACGACGCAGATCGGTTCGGTGAACAGCGCGTCGGGTTCGATCACCCCCACGCTGACATTCGCGGCGCCA
>DATCFQ010000471.1:0-3039 GCA_036509495.1 Caulobacteraceae bacterium | reverse complement strand
GCAGGTTGATCCGCGACTGGTCGGATGGATCGGACTTGGACATCTTGGCCGAGCCGTCGCGCAGGCTCATCACCCGCGCCCCCGGCCCCTGGATCAGCGGTTCGGTGAGGGGAAAGAAGCCCGGCGCGTCGAAGTCATGGTTGAACTTCTGGGCGATGTCGCGGGTCAACTCCAGGTGCTGTTTCTGGTCCTCGCCCACCGGCACGTGGGTGGCCTTGTAGACCAGGATGTCGGCCGCCTGCAGCACCGGGTAGGTGTAGAGCCCTACCGACATCCGCTCGGCGTGCTTGCCGGCCTTGTCCTTGAACTGGGTCATGCGGTCGAGCCAGCCGATCCGCGCCACGCAGTTGAAGATCCAGGCCAGCTCGGCGTGCGCCCGCACGGCCGACTGCGGGAAGATGGCGGCCTTCTCCGGGTCCAGTCCCGAGGCCAGATAGGCGGCGGCGATCTCGCGGGTCTGGCCGGCGAGCAGGGCGGGGTCCTGCCAGACGGTGATGGCGTGCAGGTCGGCCACGAAGATGAAGGTCTCGTAGCGGTGCTGCAGGTCCACGAACTTCTTCAGGGCGCCGAGGTAGTTGCCCAGGTGCAGGTCGCCGGAGGGCTGCACGCCCGAGAGCACCCGCTCGGGGCCCTGGTAGGATGCGGTGGTTTCGTCGGTCATGTCAGGATCGATTCTGCGGTCGGAGGAGCGGACGCAAGAGCGTGACAGCCGAAAGTGTGGAGCGGTTTCGGCGGCCGTCACGCTCTAACGTCAAAACACTTAGAGCGTCCGCAGCGGTGTTCAGAGGGCGCTCCGGCTCCGCCATCGCCGCTGATCCTGAGAGGTCCGATCCATGGCCGGCTGATAGCGTCAAAGCCCCGGTCAGAGCAAGTCGGGGCCGGCGGGGGTCTTGCCGAGATCCTCTTCCAGCTCCTGGTCCAGGGTCTTGTCGCGGCGCCGCAGCGCGGCCTTCACTTCCGAGAGCCTCAGACCGCCGAAGGCGAACAGCAGCGGCGGATAGAGGGCCACGCCGATCACGCAGGTCAGCACGATGGCCACTTCCTTGGCCCCGACCAGGTGATGGCCGAGCTGGAAGCCCGAGAACAGCGTCTGCATCTGCGGCCGGAAGTGCTGGGCGAGCGCCATCGCCAGGCCCAGAGCCACGCTGGCCAAAAGGATGCGGATCAGCCGCGACCAGGTCTTGGCGCTGGGCTGGTAGTGGCCGCGGCGGCCCAGGGTGAAGGCCATCTGGCCGACGTTCAGCCAGGACGAGATGGCGGTCGCCGCCGCTATGCCCCAGAAGCCCACCCAATAGACCAGGGTCACGCCGACCACGATGTTCACCACCACCGAGACCAGGGCGAAGATCATCGGCGACTTGGTGTCCTGGCGCGCGAAGAAGGCCCGCGAATAGAGCTGGGCCAGCACGAATGCCGGGGTGCCGATGCCGTAATAGAACAGGGCGCGGGCGGTCTGCTGGGAGTCGAGCAGGGTGAACTCGCCCCGGGTGTAGAGGCCGTCGATCAGGAAGAACGGAATGGCGATCAGGGCGGCGGCGGCCGGCAGAGTCAGGGCCATGGCGAAGGTGACCGCCTCGTCCATGGCGCCCTGGGCGACGTCGCGCTCCTTGGCGTGCACCGCCCGCGACAGCCGGGGCAGCAGGGCCACCCCGATGGCCACCCCCACCAGTCCCAGCGGCAGCTGATAGAGCCGGTCGGCCACCGCCAGCCACGAGCGCGCGCCGTTCACCTGGGAGACCAGGATGCCGGAGATGAAGATGTTCACCTGGATGGCGCTGGCCGCCAAGGCGCCGGGCACCGCGCGGCGCACCAGGGCCCAGATCTCCGGCGTGATCCGCGGCAGCCGCCAGTGCACCTGGGCGCCCGACTTCTTCACCCCCCACATCAGCACGATCGCCTGGGAGACCCCGGCCGCCAGCACGCCCCAGGACGCCATGGTCGCCGCGCCGGACGGCGTATGGGTCGGCAGCACCGTCACCAGGGTCCAGATGTTGAGCAGGATCGGCGCGCCGGCCGACAGGATGAAGCGGTTGCGCGCATTCAGCACGCCCGAGAGGTGGGCGTAGATCGCCATGCACGGCAGGTACCAGATGGTGATCTGGGTCAGCACGATGGCCAGGTGGAACTTGTCGGGGTTCTTCGCGAAGCCCGGCGCGATCACGTACATCAGCCACGGCATGGCCAGGGCGAAGACGGTCGACAGGGCCAGGGTCGCCGCGGCCAAAAGCGCCATGGCGTCGCCGGCCAGCACGTCGGCCTTCTCCTCGCCGTCCTGCTCCAGGGCGCGCGAATAGGCCGGCACGAAGGCGGCGGCGAAGGCCCCCTCGGCGAAGATGCGGCGGAACAGATTGGGGAAGGCGAAGGCGGTGTTGAAGGCGTCGGCCGCGAAGGTGGCGCTGGCCCCCATGGCGTAGGAGATCACCAGGTCGCGCGCGAAGCCCATCAGCCGGCTGACCAGGGTCAGGCTGGAATAGATCATCGAGGACCGGATCAGGCCCGAGCCCAGCGGCTTGGCGGCGGTGACGGGCGCGGCGGTCATCCCAGCGGCCCTACGCTGGTGCGGCTGGGGGGGTCAAGGCGAGGTTCCGCCGGGGCGTCCGCATCAAGTCTTCACTCGGGCGCGTCATCCCATCTGGGCCGGGGAAGGGGATTGTCGGTTCCCCAGGACCTGAGCCACTCGACGACCCTGTCGTTCGGAACCACCCGCCCGGCCGCGATGTCGGCCTCCGCGCGTTCGTCGGCCAGACGTTCCTCTTCCTCGCTCATCGGCGGCATGCTGTCCAAGAGCGCGGACAGCTCTTCGTCGTCTTCGGGAAAGGGATCTGGCATAGCCGTTTTTCTTAGCATGGAACGCCGCGGAGTTCAGGCGATCACGGCGACACCCAGGCCGCTTCCAACTAGCCCGCCTTCGATCCGCCCCCGCTCTGGCTCTGCGTCTTCCGGTGTCAGCCGCCCGCCAGCCACGGCGCCAAAGGCTCGCGCGACAGCATCTCCTCGTAGCTCGGCCGGGGCCGGATCACGGCGAAGCCGGCGCCGTTG
>DATCFQ010000470.1:0-7169 GCA_036509495.1 Caulobacteraceae bacterium | reverse complement strand
TACGCCAATGCCTGCGCCTACGCCCAGAGCCTGACGGTGGCCCGCCGCTCGGCCGACCTGGCCCAGCAGCTCTACGACCTGATCGGGCGCCAGCGCGACCTCGGCGCCCGCTCCGACATCGATGTCGCCAGCGCGGGGGTGCTGGTGAGCCAGTCCCGCGCGGCCATCCCGGGCCTCGAAGGCCAGCAGCGCGCCGCCCTGTTCGAGCTGGCGGTGCTGACCGGCGATCCGCCGGAGACGATCTCGGCAGACGCAGCCGCCTGCAAGACGCCGCCGCGCCTGACCCAGCTCTTGCCCACCGGCGACGGGGCCAGCCTGCTTCGCCGGAGGCCGGACGTGCGCGAGGCCGAGCGGACGCTGGCCGCCGACACCGCCCGCATCGGGGTGAACGAGGCCGAGCTGTTCCCCAGCGTGCATCTGAACGGCAACGTCGCCCAGGCTGGCGCCAACCTCAGCCAACTGACCTCGTCCCAGGGCTTCTCCTGGGGCATAGGGCCGCTGATCAGCTGGAGCTTCCCCAACATCCTGGTCGCCAAGGCCGAGGTGCGCCAGGCCAGGGCCGAGGCGTCCGGCGACATCGCCCGCTTCCAGTCGTCGGTGCTGAACGCCTTGAAAGAGGTCGAGGAGTCCCTGAACGCCTACAATGCCGAGCTGCGCCGCAACGCCGAACTCGAGGCCGCCCGCGACCAGTCCGCGCGCGCCTATCAATTGGCCCAGGTGCAGCTGCTCAACGGCGCCATCAGCTTCCCCGATCTGGTGCAGGACGAGCGGGTCCTGCTGCAGAGCCAGAGCGACCTCGCCGCCTCCGACCAGCTGCTGGTCTCCGATCAGGTGACGGTGTTCAAGAGCCTGGGCGGCGGCTGGGAGACGGCGCCGCCGGTGACGCCGCCCAAAGTGGGTTGAGCCAGAGTTCAGCGACTCCGTCGGGGCTGACCCGGCGCTGGTAGCCCCGCGAGCGGGCGTAGGCGCGCAGATCGTCGTCGACATTGCGCCGGTGCAGGCCCGCCGGCTGCTCATAGCCGGTGACCAGGGCTGCGGGCGGCGTCGCGTCCAGATCGCTGGCGAGGGTCCGGGGGCTGGTCATGTGCAGCCGGCGCTGCTCGGCGTCGGGCACGAGGTCGCCGGTGCGATAGGCGAAGGCGCCGGCGGCGAACCGCGGGTCCAGGGCCGCGCCGCTGTCCAGCACCGCGCGCGGCGAGAGGGTGGCGACCGGGCCGGCGGGACCTCGCTGGGCCAGGGTCCGGCCGATCCAGTGCGCCTCGTCCTCCAGCGCCAGGGCGGGCGGCAGGCGGCCGCCAGCCCAGCCCAGGCCCGCCTCGCCCAGCACATAGCCGGCGCGGCCGAGCCCGATGGCGAGCCCGATCAGCACCAGGGCCAGGACCGCCTGGCGGGACGGCTTGCCGAGCCGTGACAGCGGGTCCTGCGCGCCCCAGAGCACGATCAAGGGCGGCAGCATGGGCAGGAGATACTGGCGCTGCATCGGGCTGGGGGCGAAGGCGGCGGCGAGGCCCGCCAGCGCCAGCGCCTGGAGGTAGCCGACGGACGGGGAGGCCGCTCGCCCGCGCCGGACGAGCGCGGCGGCGAGGACCACGCCCGCCAGGATTCCCAGCAGAGGTCCGACGCCAAGGTGGAAGGCGCCCTCCATGGCCCGGGAGGGCAGCGACAGCCGCCCCGCCTCGCCGAGCTGGCTGTACCAGGCCTTCGGCGCGGTCTCGGCATAGGTGAGCACGCCCCAGACGAACCCTTCCGGTGCGCTCAGATAGGCCAGGAGGCTCGGGAGCAGCCCCGCCGCCGCGCCCAGGCCGCAGCCGATCAGGGAGGCGAGGCCCAGCCGCCGCCGCCAGGCGCCCCAGAGCAGGTAGAGGCCGGTGGCGGCGAGCGGGAAGGCATAGGAGATCTTGGCGCTGGCCGCCGCGCCGAGCAGCAGGCCCGCGGCCGTCCACCCCAGCCATCGCGCGCGCCCCGGCGCCAGCGCCTCCAGCCCCGCCAGCATGGCCGCCGCCTCCAGCAGCGCCGGCAGGGCGTCGTTGCGGGCCACCACGCTGCTGAACTGGAAGGGATAGGCGGCGAGCAGCAGCCCGCAGGCGATCAGCGCCCGGGGGGCCGGGACGCCGAGGCGTCTCTGGGAGGCATAGGCAAGGGCCAGCACGCCCACGCCAATGGCCGCATTGAACAGGCGCAGCGCCACGAAGGCCCAGCCAGGAGCCAGGGCCGCGATGAGGGCGGTCAGATGGGGCTGCAGCGGCGTCTGCAGATAGACGAAGTCGGCATAGGGCCTGAGCCGTCCGGAGAGGGCGGCGGCGGCCAGGTACTGGCCCTCGTCGTGGTCGCAGGGCAGGGCGATCGCCAGCGCCGCCAGCAGCAGGGCGGCGGCGCCCAGGGCGAGGAGCGGCAGGCGGATTTCGGCGAGTCGCCGGCGGGCGGGATTCGCCGTGTCGGCCGCAGCGGCGGCCTCGGTGACGGTCATGACCTCAGGCCCGCGCTGACGCCTCGGCCCCGCGGCAGACCGAGGCCACGCCGGAAAATGAGACAATCTCGACATCCATATGCCGCGCGTCCGCGTTATCGACCCGGTGTTAACGCCATCTGAGGCATATGCGCAGGCGATGCACGCTCACGCCCTTCAGATCGCCGAACGGGTCGCGCCCTGGGCCTTGGCCCAGCGGCCGAGGATCGCCGTGCTGGTTCCCTGCCTGAACGAGGCGCAGACCATCGGGCAGGTGGTGGCCGATTTCCGCGAGGCCCTGCCGGACGCCGAGATCTATGTCTTCGACAACGGCTCGACCGATGGCACGCCCGCCATCGCGCTGGAAGCGGGCGCCGTGGTCCGCCGCGAGCCACGCCCGGGCAAGGGCCATGTGGTGCGGCGGATGTTCGCCGACATCGACGCCGATCTCTATGTGCTGGTCGATGGCGACGCCACCTACGAGGCGGCGGCGGCGGCGAAGATGGTCGACCTGCTGCTGGGCGAGAATCTCGACATGGTGGTGGGCTGCCGCGACGGCGAGGCCGAGGCCGCTTACCGGGCCGGCCACCGCTTCGGCAACGCCATGCTGACCGGCTTCTTGGCCAAGGTGTTCGGCGCCGGCTTCAGCGACATCCTGTCGGGCTATCGGGTGCTGTCGCGCCGGTTCGTGAAGACTTTTCCGTGCCTGTCATCGGGCTTCGAGATCGAGACCGAGATCGCGGTGCACGCCCTGATGCTCGGCCTGCCGTTCGGCGAGGTGCGCACCCAATATGGCGCCCGGCCGGAGGGCTCGGCCAGCAAGCTGCACACCTTCAGCGACGGCTGGCGGATCCTGCGCACCATGCTGAGCCTGCTGCGCCAGGAGAAACCGGCGCAGTTCTTCGGCGGCGCCGGAGCGATCACCGGCCTCTTCGCCATGCTGCTGGCCCTGCCGCTGGTGCGCACCTACCTCGAAACGGGGCTGGTGCCACGCTTCCCGACAGCGATATTGTGCACCGGCCTGATGATCATCGCGCTCCTGACCTTCTGCTGCGGCCTGATCCTCGACTCCGTCGCGCGCTCGCGCATGGAGGCGCGCCGGCTCGCCTATCTGCGCTGGAACGCACCGGAGTGCTGAGCGGGTGAGGCGCGCGACTGTCGGCTGGCTGGCGATCGGGGCGGCGATTCTGGTGATCGCCGGCTGCGCTGCGGTCGCCAATGTGGTCGGTGAGCAGGCGCTCAGCACCGGCCCCAACGGGCCCGAGACTCCGGCCACCATGGGCGTGCCCTTCGAACGCGTGTCGATCCTCAGCCACACGCGCAGCCTCGACGGCTACCTCGTCCGCGCGCCGGCCGACTGCAAGGATCCGCCGGCGATCCTGATCTATCACGGCTTCAACGAGACCATTTCCTACTGGGTCGAGGCCCAGCGCCTGCTCTGGCGCCACTGCGTCTCGTCGCTGGTGTTCGACCCCTCCGGCGAGGGCGACAGCACCCATCCGGCCAGCCTGATCAACCTCGCTGAGGACGCTCCCGCCGCCTATGCCTATGCCCGCGCCCATTTCCCGGCGTCCACGCGGCTCTATGTCATGGGCCACTCGCTGGGCGACGCGGTGATGCTCGCCGCCGAGCCGGGCTTCTCGCCGCGGCCGACCGGGGTGATCGTCGCGGACGGCTTCTCGTCGCTGAAGGACTTCTGGGCGACGCACGGGACCAGCCGGCTGCTGCTCGCCGCCATGCCGGACGTCTGGGACAATGTGAAAGCCATTCGCCGCGTGCGCTCGCCGGTGCTGGTGGTGCAGAGCGACGCGGACACCATGACGCCCCTGGTCCAGGGCCAGCGCATCTACGCCGCCGCCAATTCGCCCAAGCAGTTGGCCGTGGTGCACGGCTTCAAGCACAATGGCGTGAGGCGCCATACCTCCGAGGACTGGTGGAACCCGGTCCTCGCCTTCGTGGGAAGCCCGGGGACGAGCAATGCGCCGCTGGCGCCCCCGCCCCAGGGTGAGTCGGCCTCGGCCGCAGCCGACCTGGCCGCAGAGGCCGAGCGTGAGGCGCGTCTGAGGGCCGACGCGCAGGCTCTGGCGCCGCCCCCGTCTTCCGCGGCCGCGCCGGAGCCGCCGCCCGGTCTTGCCACCCCGCCGCCAGGCGTCTTGCCGCCCGGCCTTTCACCGCCGCGACAGCCTTGACGGATTTCCTCGCGGTTCAGGCGTGGCGCGTCGGTATGCTTTCCTGATAAGCCTCGCCCTGCCCACCAAGGTGGGCGGGGATTTGATGGGCTGGGGCGGCCAGGCGGACCTGCGACGAACGGATGAATGAACATATCGATGTGCCCGGCGGTTCGGGAACGCTGTACCGCTTCAGGTTGGCTCCCAATGGCAAAGCCACCTCCGCCATGAGCGGCGCCTATATCTATGTCCGCGAGGACGGGGACGGCTATGAGGTGGTCTATGTCGGCGACGCCGACAATCTGATGAACGATGCGCGCTCGCGCTGGGACGAGGCGGTGGCCAAGCACAACGCCACCCACCTGTTCGCCCGCCTCAACATCTCGGCGGCGGTCCGCAAGGCGGAACTCGAGGACATCCTCGGGGATCGCCGCCCGGTGATGAACAAGTAACCATAACCGACGTATCCAGAACATTCCGGCCAGCGATTCGCCGGTGGTGAAGGCTCGACTCAGGCGCGTCCGGACATGTTCTTGCGGCAGGATTCCTCGGCGGCGCAGCTGCGCCGGTTCGTGGGCGACAGGCGGACCCTGAAGCGCGGCGGCCAGGAATGGCTGATCGCCGAAGCGGCGCGGCGACTGCTGCTGCCGCCCTTGAAGGACATCCTGCCGGGTCTCGAGGAAGAGCCGCTGGGCCTGCGGCTGACCTACGCCACCGCCTGCGTGATCATCGCCGGGCTGCTGGTGCAGCGGTTCCCGGGCGCGGCCTGGGCCCAGATCGTTTCCGACGCCATCCAGGCGCTCGGCGTGCGCGCCGGGCTCGACGAGAGCGAGCTGACCAAGGGCGCCTCCAACATGATCGCCGAACTGACCCTGGGCGAGTCGGTCGCCTATCGGGACGTCTCGCGCCAGTTCGACGCCGCGGTCGAATACGCCGTGTTCCGCGGCCATGCGGCCCAGGGCGAGGTCATGCTGCGCCTTGCGCTCGAGCGGCTGGAAACCCTGGTGCACAAGCAGATGGCCGCCGCCCATACCGACGACGGCGAGCAGACCGACGTCATCGCCACCCACGGCCTTTTGGGCGTGGTCCGCCGCCGCGACATGGCGGCCTGAACAGAGCCCCGTATGGGTTGAGTTTAGGTGGAGTTGGCCCCGATTTTTCCACCGCTCATCCCGGCGAAGGCCGGGATCCAGGACAAGTAACGCCGATGTGGCCCAGGATTCGCGGTCGCGCCGTAGCGTTCTATTCTGAGCGGATCGGTTCCGACCTGTCCTGGATCCCGGCCTTCGCCGGGACGAGCGGGTTGATGATTGAGGGTGATCTTAGCCAGCTCTAGGCAAGCGCGGTCCGCTCCGCTGCCAGCGTCTCCGCCAGTCGCCGCACTTCACGCCAGACCTCCAGTTCGGCCAGGGCGTCGGCCAGGGCGCGGTGGCGGGGCGGGCCGGCCTGAATCCGGCGGCGGGCCTCGGCGATGATCCGGATGGTGGCGCCCTCGAGCGCCCCGCCGGCCATGCGGCCACCCAGGACTTCGAGGGCCACGGCGCGGTGGGCGAGGTCGCAGTCCTTCAGCTTCAGGGCGTGGCGGGGAAGGCCGGCGGCGCGCAGCAGCACGCTCATCCACTTGCCGTCCCAGGACGGTGCGCTGGCGAACACCTGGTGCGGCGCCAGGGCTTCCAGCACCCGCCGCGCCACCGCATCGTGCGGCTCGCCCTCGGCCAGCAGCTGGTCGTGTTCGATCTTGTGCACCGCCTCGGCGGCCGCGTCCCAGTCGAGCCAGCCCGGGGCCGGGCGGATCAGGTGCGCCTCGGTTTCGCCGTCCTCGCAGGCCCAGCCCACCTCGATCGGATAGCTGCCGGCCCGAAGGGAAGAGGCCTCGAAATCCAGGAAGACGTGCATGGCCACGATGACGCTCGGCGCCTGCCGTGGTTCCCGCCAGGCAGCTGGAACGGCAAGCTTAGCCGTTTGGGCGAGACGACGTCAGCCGTTCATGAGACTGTGCCCGTCGGGAGCGCGAAACAGCGCCCGGAGCGGTGGGCTCGGCCAAGTCTTCCTGCAAAGCGTAATGGCCGTTGCGAGCCGGGCTTCGACACAATCCACATGGGAGGAGACGTCGATGGGTGGGCTTTTCAATATCGTGATGCGGATCTTCAGCACCCTCCTGGGGCTGGCGGCCATCTTGATCGGCCTGGTCTGGATCGGGCAGGGCCTGCACATCGGACCGGCGGCGATCATGCGCGGCATGATGGTCAGCGATAAGCACTGGGCCGTGTATGGCGCGATCCTGGCCCTGTTCGGCCTGGGCCAGGTGATCTGGTCGAACACCCGCCGGAGGGGCTGACCTGGAGCGTGACAGCCGAAAGTGTATGCGGTTTCGGCGGCCGTCACGCTCCAGAGTCAAGGCATTGGAGCGCGTCCGGGCGGCGAACCGCATACACTTCGCCTAACGCGCTCTCGCGTTACAGCCGAAAGTGTATGCGGTTTCGGCGGCCGTCACGCTCCAGAGTCAAAACATTGGAGCGCGTCCGGGCGGCGAACCGCATACACTTCGCCTAACG
>DATCFQ010000469.1:0-5928 GCA_036509495.1 Caulobacteraceae bacterium | reverse complement strand
TCCTGTCGACCCTGGCCCACACCCACGATTTCTGGACCGCCTTCGCCCTGGTGATGAGCGGCATGCTGGTCGTCTCGCTCTACACCTCGATCAACGCCATCGTGAAGGCCGAGCTGTTCCCCACCGAAGTGCGGGCCCTGGGCGTGGCCCTGCCCTACGCCCTGGCCAACGCGGTGTTCGGCGGCGGCGCGGAATACGTCGCCCTGTGGTTCAAGACGGCCGGCCACGAGAGCGGCTTCTTCACCTACCTGACGGTGATGATCCTGGTGTCGCTGGCGGTGTACGTGTGGATGCCCGACACGAAGAAGACGAGCCGGATCGTCGAGGATTGAGCTAGGCCGGCAGCTGGTAGCCGATGGCGGATTCGATCTCGATGGTCTTCTTCACCGCCGGCCGGGCCATCATCCGATCGTAGTGGCGGGTGAGGTTCGCGAACGCGCCGGGGGCCGGCTCCAGCGAGCCGCGGAAGCGCCAGAACAGCCGGAACAGGTGGATGTCGGCGATCGAATAGCGGCCGCCGACGGCCCAGTCGGCGTCGCCGAGCCGGTCGTCCAGCATCTGGTAGGTGGCCCGCGCCACCCCCAGCCCCTGCTTGCGCACGGGATGCACCGTGGAGGCGAGGAAGGACATCAGGGCCAGCACCTGACCCTCGGCGACCGGGTCGTCCGGCAACAGACCCGCTTCGGGATAGGCGCGGGCGAGGTAGACCAGGATCGCCAGCACCTCGCTGATCGGCCGGCCGTCCACCGCCAGCACCGGGACCTTGCCGGCCGGATTGATCGCCAGGAACTCGGGCGTGCGGGTCTCGCGGTTGTGGAACGACAGGGGCCGGGGCTCGAAGGGCGCCCCGATCTCGTGCAGGGCGACGTGCGGCGCCATGGAACTCGAGCCAGGGGCGAAATAGAGGGTCAGCATGGCGATCAGGCCTCGAAGGGGAAGCGGTCGGCCCAGAAGGCGGTGAGACGCGGATCGGCGTCGACCCTTCGCACCACCTCGGCCATCTTCGGCGCTTCGCGATAGAAGCGAGACCGGCGCGGCCCCCAGCGAGAGACTACCGTCACATAGAGATCCAGGACCGACAGATCGTCGCCGAGGATGTAACGGCCGGGGTTCACTTGGGCGTCCATACGCCGCCAGCACTCTGCGATGCGTTCGGCCGTGCGATCCTTGATCACCGCCTCGTGCGACGTGTCGGCAGCGAGCCGGGAGAGGTCGTCGCGCACCCAGTAGAGCGAATAGATCTGAGACGAGACGAAGCTCATCCAGCGCAGAAATGCCGGCCGAGCAGGCTCGCCGATACAGGGCGCCATGTGCGCCTGTGGATGACTATCGGCGAGATAGTTCAGGATGGCGGCGCTTTCGGTCATCAGCTCGCCGGACGGCGACACCAGGGCTGGGACCTGGCGCATGGGGTTGATGGCCTCGAGCCTCCGGTCCGACGGCCGTTGGGCCAGGGGATCGGTCTCGATGACCTCGTACCGCTCGCCCAGGAGCAGCAGCGTCGCTTCGACCGGGACCGATCCGGTGCGAAAGCCGCCGTAGACGACGTATCGTCCCACCATGTGATCACCCGAAAGGGGATTCTTTCCCCCCACCGAAAGTGATAGGATTCGGTCGGCGGTGCAGTGATGACCCTAGATGATGAAATTGCTGCCTACGAGGCGCAACGAACAGAACTCGAGGCCTCCCATCTGGGGCAATGGGCGGTCATTCATGATCGCGAACTCGCCGGCGCGTTCGACGACTTCCAGGCCGCAGCCATGGAAGCGGTTCGTCGCTTTGGCCGTGGCCCGTATCTCATTCGACAAATCGGCGCGCCTCTAGCGACGCTGCCCGCTTCGGTGGTTTACGGATTGCAGCATGAGCCAGGCCAAGTGCGGATTTGACGACCGCGGGAGCGTCTCTGCACGAAATCTTCTCGTTCGCCTTTGTCCGACCCTGAGGGTCGAGATCGGGTTTGACGCGGACTACGACGCCGATCAGCCAAGACGGCTTGCCCGTTTGGCAATGCCAAATGTGTCTGCCCTCATCGACACAGGGGCGAGCATAAGTTGCATCGACTCGGGCGTTGCAATGGAACTCCAGCTTCCGATCATCAATCGGACCTCCGTGGCTGGAGTGGGCGGCCTACACCAGTTCAATGTCCATCTCGCTCAGATTCGGGCTCCTGAGCTAAACTTCACATTCTATGGCCCCTTGACGTTGACGGATCCCCACGCACCGGTGGAGACCGGCAACTGGCCGGACGAATGAGACTCGCGTTTCACTTGGCCAAACACCATATCTTGTGGATGTTCCGACCTGCGACACGAGATGGAGTGGGCTTCGTTAGGAATTCCGCTGACACTCGGAGCCTGTCGTTGATTCGTACGGGGAGCACACGTCCGTGACCGCCCAAACCACGCCCAGCCTGCTCACGCCCTCACACGCCTACAAGCCCTTTCGCTATCCCTGGGCATACGACTTCTGGAAGCGCCAGCAGCAGGTCCACTGGATGCCCGAGGAGGTGCCGCTGGGCGAGGATTGCAAGGACTGGGCGGCCAACCTCGACGACTCCGAGCGCAACCTGCTCACCCAGATATTCCGCTTCTTCACCCAGTCGGACATCGAGGTGAACGACAACTACATGGAGCGCTACGCGCGGGTGTTCAAACCGACCGAGATCAAGATGATGCTCTCGGCCTTCTCCAACATGGAGACCATCCACATCGCCGCCTACGCCCTGCTGCTCGAGACCATCGGCATGCCGGAGTCCGAGTTCGGGGCCTTCCTCGACTACCAGGCGATGCGGGACAAGCACGACTACATGCAGACCTTCGGGGTGGAGTCCCATGCCGACATCGCCCGCACCCTGGCCATGTTCGGCGGCTTCACCGAGGGGCTGCAGCTGTTCGCCAGCTTCGCCATGCTGATGAACTTCCCCAGGTTCAACAAGATGAAGGGCATGGGCCAGATCATCAGCTGGTCGATCCGCGACGAGAGCCTGCACTGCGAGGGCATGATCAAGCTCTACCATGCCTTCAAGAAGGAGACCGGCTGCGTCACCAAGGCCGTGGCCGACGACATCATCGACAACTGCAAGACCGTGGTCGCCATGGAGGACCGCTTCATCGACCTCGCCTTCGAGATGGGGCCGGTGAAGGGCATGACGCCCGACGACATCAAGTCCTACATCCGCTTCATCGCCGACTGGCGCCTGCGCCAGCTGGAACTGCCGCCGGTCTATGGGATCAAGGAGAACCCCCTGCCCTGGCTGCAGCCGCTGATCTCGGGCGTCGAACACGCCAACTTCTTCGAGGCGCGGGCGACGGAATATTCCAAGGCCGCGACCCGCGGCCAGTGGCACGGCGGCGATGGCGTCTGGACGGAGTTCGACCGCTTGATGGGCCGCCGCACGGAGACTACGCTGCCTGCGCAATAGGCGGTTTCATGCATGGGCGGCACAGAGTCTGAGCAGTCCGAGCCGTGCGAGGTCGAAGACCCGCAGACCGGCCAGCGCTACCTGATGTATCGGCTGCGGATCGGGGCGTGGCCCGGCTCCCCGCTGGTGGTCTATGAATGCCCCAGCTGCCGGGCCCGGTGTTCGCCGGATGACTGGTCCGGCGCCTGTCGCAGCTGCAAGGGCGAGACGCGAGGCAAGCGGCGCCGGCGCGGCTGCTGAGGGCGATCTTCGGCTCAGCTTAGCGATGCCTTTACCGCACATGCGCTAGCAGGGGCGTCCCCTCAGGCGACCTTGACCTTTTGGCCGTGCTCTCACTGATCCGCAAATTCTGGCGCAACCGCCGGGCCAATGTCGCGGTCACCTTCGCGGTGGCGGCGCTGCCCGTGTCCATGATGGTGGGCATGGGCATCGACATCACCAACGCCTCGCGCGTGAAACTCGCCCTGCAGGACGCCACCGACGAAGCCGCCCTCAGCCTGGCCCGCCAGCAGTCGACCATCGCCGACAGCGCCATCGCCACCACGGCGCAGAGCTATGTGATGGCGTCCTACAACAAGACGGCGGCCATCCAGGTCACCAACGCCACCATCGACCGCACCAACATCATCGCCACCATCGACGATCAGGCCACGGTGCCGATGTTCTTCTCCCAGATGTTCGGCGTCTCGACCATGACGGTCAAAGCCCACGCCGTGGCGCAGGGCCTGCAGCTGGAGGTCAGCCTGGTGCTCGACACCTCCGGCTCGATGGCCGACAGCGCCGGCTCGGGCGGGTCGAAGATCGTGGCGCTGCGCACCGCCGTCGCCGACTTCCTGAGCAACATGTTCGGAAGCCAGACGACCTCCCAGCGGGTGTCGGTCGGCATCGTGCCGTTCGCCACCTCGGTGCGGGTGGCGGCGGCCGGATCGACCCCCTCGTCGTCCTACATGGACACCACGGGCAAAGAGGGCGATCCCTACGCCGACCTGGATTCCACCAAGTACACGCGCTTCGCCCTGTTCACCCAGATGAACCAGAGTTGGGGCGGCTGCGTCATGACCCGGCCGCCGCCATATGACGTGACCGACGACGCGCCCACCACCTCCAAGCCGGCGACCCTGTTCATCCCCTGGTTCGCGCCCGACGAGCCGGACACCAACCTGAGCTACGGCTACACCGACTACGAGAACAACTACATCTCCGACAGCGGCGGCGCCTGCGGCAATGGCAACGGTCTCAGCGACCTCAAGAAGGAGCAGCGGACCTGCAAGTATAAGAACGCCAGACCCAGTTCCGGGCTCGGGCCGAACTATCTGTGCGTGTCCAACGCCATCACCCCGCTCACCAGCACCCTCGGCACGCTGACCACCGCCACCAACGCGCTGCAGGCCAACGGCAACACCAATCTGCTCGAGGGCGTGACGTGGGGCTGGCGGGTGCTGTCGCCGGGCCAACCCTTCACCGAGGGCAAGGCCTATGGCGCGCCCAACAACCGCAAGGTGATCATCCTGATGACGGACGGGATGAACAACTATGGCGGCGAGAACAACATGAACGACAGCTCCTATTTCACCTATGGCTTCGCCCGGAAGGGGCTGATCGGCCAGGTGACCAACAACAACAACACGCTCGACGACCTGCTCGACGCCAAGACGCTGACGGCCTGCACCAACGCCAAGGCCATGGGCATCGTGATCTACACCATCGGCTTCGGCTCGGGCGCCGACGGCTCGGCCGGCCTGCTGAAGAGCTGCGCCTCCGACCCCAGCTACTATTACGCGCCGGAGAACTCCAGCGACCTGGATCCGGTGTTCCAGCAGATCGCCCAGAGCATCAACAACCTGCGCATCTCCCAGTAGTTCGCGGCCGCTGGAGACCCTCGCCTGCCTCGCCGTTCGAGGGATTGGCGCGCGCCGCCCGAATAAGCTCCCCAGGGACACGAATCTGCGGCAATGGCTTGGCGCTCGCCGCCGTTGGCTTGGAGGATGGATGAGGTCGGTGGTCGTCGCCCTTTTCGCCATGGCGGCGCTTTCGGCCGGCGCGGCGAGCGCCCAGCCGGCGAGAGGTGGCGCGGCCGACCTGGGCGAGATCGTGGTGGTGGCCAGGACGCCGCTGGCCGCCCCCGGCGCGGCCGCTTCGGATGTCCCCGCCGCCATCGAGGGCGTGAACGCCGCCGACATCGCGCGCCAGGGGTCGCAGAACCTCGCCGACGTCCTGCTGCAGCGGATCCCCAGCGTCACCATCAGCAGCGAAACCGGCAACGACTTCGAGCCGGACGTGCAGTTCCGCGGCTTCGTCGCGACGCCCTCGTCTGGCGTGCCCGAAGGGCTGGCGGTCTACCAGAACGGCGTCAGGATCAACGAGGCGTTCGGCGACAACGTCCGCTGGGACTTCATCCCGACGGCGGCGATCGCCGACCTGCAGCTGATCACCGACAACCCTGCCTTCGGCCTGAACGCGCTCGGCGGGGCCATCGACATGCGCATGAAGGATGGCTTCGGCTTCCA
>DATCFQ010000468.1:0-2469 GCA_036509495.1 Caulobacteraceae bacterium | reverse complement strand
GATATAGTAGAGGTCCTTCAGGTCGAGCAGCAACCGCCGGCCGCCCTTGCCGATCATCTCGTGCGCCTGACGCGTGAGTTCGGGACTGCTGTCGGCGTCGAGCCGCCCGTGGGGCGTAAGGACCTGGAATTCTTCGGACATGGCGCTAGCCCCCTTTGGCCGGACCCCAGCCGCCCCGCATCCTAGGCCTGCGCCAATTCGGCCGTAAAGCGCCCTGCCGGGCGGGCTTCCCGTCGCCGCACGAAAACGTCAGATTGTTAGTGGGAGACCGGCGGAACCTCGACCCAAGGATCGCAGAGAGAATGGACAGGTTGGTGAGCCGGTCGCTGGTCGCCCTATGTCTTGCAGCGGCGATGTTCGCAGCGCCCGCGACCTTCGCGCACCACTCCTACGCCATCTACGACAGCGCCAGGACCCTGACCCTGTCGGGAACCGTCGAGACCTTCAAATGGGCGAACCCGCACGTTGCCTTTCAGATGTCGGCCCAGGAAAATGGGGCCGGCGAACAGGTGGGATGGGGCATCGAGAGCAGCGCGCCATCCATACTCGCGCGCTTCGGATGGACGCGGGAGTCGATCAAGCCGGGCGATCGCATCGCGGCCGTGGTGAGCCCCAGGCGAGACGGCTCACCTATCGGCCGACTGCACACCCTCACCTTGCTGGACACCGGGCAGGTGCTGAAGACCAAGCTCTCAGGCCCTGAGCCGCCCGCCAGCGTGAGCGCGCGCCCGCATTGACTTCGCGCGGCTCGTGAGTATGGTCCGCGGCTCCGAATTTTCCGCGTTCCGCACGAGACCGTCGTCATGGCCAAGCCAGCATCCATCAAGATCCGCATGAATTCCTCCGCGGACACCGGCTTCTTCTATGTGACCAAGAAGAACGCCCGCACCAAGACCGACAAGCTCGTGATGACCAAGTACGACCCCGTGGTCCGCAAGCACGTCGAGTTCCGCGAGGGCAAGATCAAGTAGGCGGCATACCGTCTGAGGCTACCGTGCGCCCGGCCTCGGCCGGGCGTTTTGATTCAGGGCGCGCTCCAGCTGGCTAGAGCGTGACAGCCGAAAGTGTGTGCGGTTTCGGCGCCCGTCACGCTCCAGCTTCAAAACCGAGGCGCGCGCGAGCGCGCTGGGACGCGACCAATGCAAGCCCACCCGAACTACCGCCCGATGACGCCCCCCGACGGCGCGGCGATCCTCCGACTCCACCGCAGGGCCATCCTGCTCGACGCCGTGCGCGCCTATTCGCCGGTGATGGCCCGGAGCTGGGCGGACGGCATGAACGCCGATTATCACGGCCGCGCCTCCCAGGCCGGCGCACTGATCGAGGTGGCCGAGCTGCACGGCGCCGTCGTGGGCTTCTGCGACACCCTGGGAGACGAAATCCGCGGCCTGTTCGTGGACCCCGGCTTCAGCCGGCGCGGCGTCGCGCGCGGCCTGGTAGAGCGCGCCTTCAAGCGGATGAAGGGCGCCGGCCTGGATCAGGTCCGGGTGATCGCGGCCCTCAGCGGCGTCGGCTTCTACGAAGCCATCGGCTTTCGGCCTGTACGGGGCGTGCGCCACATGACCCGCGGCGGCCTCGCCATGCCGGTGCTGGAGATGGCGAAGGAGCTAGGGGCGATGCCCCCCTTGAGCGCGTCGTCGCTGTCGATGTTGGTCCCCGCCTGACCGGCCGCTCTGATTCACCACCAAGTTCACCAAGAGCACCAAGGATTTTGTTGGGCGCGAAGCGGCCGCAAGACCTCCTCGCCATCAGCAGAACGAGACGCGTTCAGCTCGACCCCTTGGTGTCCTTGGTGTTCTTGGCGGTGAAATCTTGTGGCGCGTCCGCGCCGCCGCCGGCTCAGGGCGATCTCACGCCGCGTGGGCGATGACCTTGTTGCGGCCGGAGGCCTTGGCCTCGTAGAGCGCTTCATCGGCGCGCTTGAGCAGAAGCTCGGGCGTGTCGGTGGCGCCGTGGGTCGAGGCCACCCCGATCGAGATGGTGACGGTGAGGATCTCCTTGCCGCCGGCCACGCGGAAGGGGGCCCCGGCGACGTGCATGCGGATGCGCTCGGCGATCCGCTCGGCGTCCTCGAGCGCGGTCTCGGGCATCACCACCACGAACTCCTCCCCGCCGTGGCGGCAGGGCAGATCGACGGCGCGCACATTGGAGGCCAGGCGCACGGCGAACTCGCGCAGCACCTCGTCGCCGGCGTCGTGGCCGAAGCTGTCGTTGATCTTCTTGAAGTGGTCGATGTCGAGCAGCAGGGCCGACACGGGGCGGCCATCGCGCACCGCCCGCGCCACCAGGGCTTCGAGCTGGCTCGACATGTAGCGGCGGTTATGGAGCCCGGTGAGCGGATCGGTGACGGCCGCTTCCAGGCTCTGGTCGAGGTTGGTGCGCAGAAGGTCGGTGTAGCGCTTGCGCTTGATCTGGGTGCGCACCCGCGCGGCCAGCTCTTCCGGATCGATCGGCCGGGCCAGGACGTCA
>DATCFQ010000467.1:0-10983 GCA_036509495.1 Caulobacteraceae bacterium | reverse complement strand
CGCCCTTGATGATGACCTTGCCGGGGTAATTCTCGCGGATCCAGTCGATGTGCGACCAGGTCAGGGAGCTGTCCATGCACTCGCGCACCCACGGCCAGAAGCCTTCGACGCCCTTGGCGTCCGGCACTGCCGGGGCGACATTGCCGAACACGTGCGGCCGCCCGTTCAGCCAGACGTCCCACACCCAGGGCAGGTGGGTGACGCCGTCCCAGGCCCGGCGCAGCGGCAGATGCCAGCGGGTGTCGCCGGAAAGGCCGTTGCGGGTATCGCGATAGCGGGCGCCGGGCACCGGCAGATCGACCGTGAAGGCCAGCACCGGACAGCCGAGATCGGCCGCGCGCTGCAGCAGGGCCTTCATGTAGCCGCGGTCCTTCAGCATATAGAGCTGGAACCAGATCGGCTGGCCGCAGCCCTTGGTCACCTCCTCGATATCGCAGATCGACATGCCGGAGAGGCACATCGGCACCCCGGCCTTGCAGGCCGCCCGGGCCGCCTGGACCTCGCCCCGGCGAGCGTACATGCCGGCCATGCCGATCGGCGAAAGGACCACGGGCATGGCCAGTTCCTGGCCCAGCACCTCGGTCTTCATCGAGACCTTGGAGACGTCGACCAGCACCCGCTGGCGCAGGTGGATCTTCTGAAAGTCCTCGCAATTGGCGCGGAGGGTCGCCTCCGTATAGGAGCCGCCGTCGACGTAATCGAACAGCACCTTGGGAATGCGCCGGCGGGCGAGCTCACGGTAGTCGGCGACGTTGGCGGCTCTCATGTGTGGCCTTCACGGTTTCCGTTCATCATGGCTGCGCTAAGCCCCCACGGCGGCCCTGACAGCCTGCAGAGTCGTCGTGCGGCCAAGGCTTGACCGGCCACCCAGCACCGAGGCGGTTCCGGCCGCACGGGCGGCGACCGTCTTGGGCTCCTCCTCGAACAGGGCCGCGAGATTTTCGGTCATGACGCCGCCGAGCTGCTCGACGTCGACGATGGTCACCGCGCGCCGGTAGTAGCGGGTCACGTCGTGGCCGATGCCGATGGCCAGCAGTTCGACCGGCGAGTTCTGCTCGATCTCGCCGATCACCGCGCGCAGGTGTCGCTCGAGATAGTGGCCGGAGTTCACCGACAGGGTGGAGTCGTCGACCGGCGCGCCGTCGGAGATCACCATCAGGATGTGCCGCTGCTCGGGCCGCGCCATCAGCCGCTGGTGGGCCCAGACCAGGGCCTCGCCGTCGATGTTCTCCTTCAGCAGCCCCTCGCGCATCATCAGGCCGAGGTTCTTGCGCGCCCGCCGCCAGGGCTCGTCGGCGGCCTTGTAGACGATGTGGCGCAGGTCGTTCAGCCGGCCGGGCTGGGGCGGCTTGCCCTCTTTGATCCAGTCGTCGCGCGACATGCCGCCCTTCCAGGCGCGGGTGGTGAAGCCCAGGACCTCGACCTTCACCGCGCAGCGCTCCAGCGTCCGGGCCAGGATATCGGCGCAGACCGCCGCCACCATGATCGGCCGACC
Source organism: Caulobacteraceae bacterium (assembly GCA_036509495.1). GTDB lineage: Bacteria > Pseudomonadota > Alphaproteobacteria > Caulobacterales > Caulobacteraceae > JANWHQ01. Next base: position 9,488 of record DATCFQ010000467.1, on the reverse strand, counting down.
GCGCATGGAGCCCGAATTGTCCAGCAGCAGGGTGACGACGGTGTCGCGGAAATCCATGTCCTTCTCTTCCATGAAGGACAGGGGCGAGGTGGGATCGACCACCACCCGGGTCAGGCGCGAGCTGTCCAGGATCCCTTCCTCGAGATCGAAGGTCCAGGCGCGGTTCTGCTTGGCCATCAGCCGCCGCTGCAGCCGGTTGGCCAGGCGCGAGACCACGCTGGAAAGGCTGGCGAGTTGCTGGTCGAGATAGGCTCTGAGGCGCTCCAGCTCCTCCGGCTCGCAGAGGTCTTGGGCGCTGACCACCTCGTCGTGGGCGGTGGTGAACACCTTGTAGGGCGGCTCGGGCGTGCCGGGGTCGTTGACGTCGGGGCGCGAGGTCTTGGCCGCATCGCCGAGTTCGGAGGCCTCGTCGGACTCCTCGCTCATTTCCATTTCATCGACCTGCACCATCTCCGCGTCGGCGGAATCGGTTTGCTGGTCGGAGAGCTGCACCCGCTCGGGCGGAGCGCTCTCGCCTTCGCCCTGTTCGCCCTGCTGGCCCTCGCCGTCGGCGCCCTCGGGCTCTTCCTCGCCGTCCTCGCCACTTGCCTCATCTGCGTCGCTGGCGTCGACCAGGTCCAGATCGCGCAGGATGGCCCTGGCCAGCCGGCCGAAGGCGCCCTGGTCGTCGATCGTCGACAACAGCTTGTCGAGGTCCTGGCCGGCCCGGCCTTCGATCTCGGAGCGGAACTGGTCGACCAGCGCCTTGGCCCCATCGGGGGGCGGGTCGCCGGTCAGACGCTCGCGGGCCATCAAGGCCAGGACGTCGGCCATGGGCGCGCGGGCCCGGTCCTGGACCCGGTTCAGGCCCTTGCGCTCGATCTCGCTCTCCAGCGCGGCGGCCAGGTTGGCGCGCACGCCGCCCAGGGCGTTGGCGCCGATGGCGTTGGTGCGGGCCTGCTCCAGCGCTTCGAACACAGCCGAGCTGTCCGGCGAGCGGGGCCTGAGACGGGCGTGGGCATTTTCGTCGTGGTGCGCCAGGCGCAGGGCCATCTGGTCGGCGAGGCCACGAATCCGCGCAGCCTCCTTGGGCGGCAGGTCGCGCGGCGGATGCGGCAGCACCGCCTTATGGCCCGAAAGGCTCGGCCCCTCGGCGGAGAACACCACCTCCAGGTCCGGCAGCTCGGCGAGCGAACGGGCCGCGTGCGCCAGCGCGCGCTTGAAGGGTTCGGTAGGGGCTTCGTTCTTGCCGGCCATGGGTCAGCAATTAGCGGGGTTTGAGGGGGTTGCAAGTGCGCGGCGCCCCCGGCGCGGCATGCGCGCGCTTTGCGGAAGGCCCGGGGGGTGATAGACGCCCGCGGTCTGGCGGCGAGCTCCGCCGCTTCTTATCTCCTCGAGCATCATGCTGCTGAACATCCTCCTGGTCATCCTGGTCCTCGACTGCGTCGCGCTCACCGGCGTGATCCTGATGCAGCGTTCCGAGGGCGGCGCGCTCGGCATGGGCGGCGGCCCGTCGGGCATGTTCACCGCGAGGGGCGCCGGGGACCTGCTGACCCGCATGACCTCGATCCTGACCACGGTGTTCTTCGTGCTCAGCCTGGGGATCACCCTGCTCGCCGGCCACAGCCGCGAAAACGCCTCGATCACCCAGCGGATGAAGGTCAATCCGATCGACCTGTCGGCGCTCGCCACCGGCTCGTCCGCTCCGGCCCCGGCGGCGTCTTCGGCTCCGGCCGCGCCGCCCCTGCCCACCGCAGCGCCGCCATTGCCCACCGCCGCCCCGCCGCTGCCGACCACCGCGCCGCTGCCGTCGCTGGGGCTCCAGGCCACGCCGACGCTGCGCCCGGCGCCGACTCCGCCCGCGCCTCGCGTCCGCCGCGCCGCACCTGCTGCGACGCCTGCCGCGAGCCCGCCCGCGCCGACCACCACGGCGGTTGCGCCGCCGCCCGCGCCGACGACCACAGCCCCCGCGGCTCCGGCCACTCCGCCGCCGGCCGGACAGTAAGCGACAAAGAGTCCGCGCTTTCGGGGAGTCACTTGGCCGAATCGGCGCTAATCTGAACGTCCATGGCCCGGTACATCTTCATAACCGGCGGCGTGGTTTCCTCACTCGGTAAAGGCCTCGCCTCCGCAGCGCTCGGCGCGCTCTTGCAGGCGCGCGGCTTCAAGGTCCGGCTGAGGAAACTCGACCCCTATCTGAACGTCGATCCCGGGACGATGAGTCCCTATCAGCACGGCGAGGTGTTCGTCACCGACGACGGAGCCGAGACCGACCTCGACCTCGGCCACTATGAGCGCTTCACCGGCGTCTCGGCCCGCAAGTCCGACAACGTCACCACCGGCCAGATCTACCAGACCATCCTGGAGAAGGAGCGGCGTGGGGACTATCTCGGCGCCACCGTCCAGGTGATCCCGCACGTCACCGACGAGATCAAACGCTTCGTCCTCTCCGATCCGGGCGACGTCGACTTCGTGCTGGTGGAGATCGGCGGCACGGTCGGCGACATCGAAGGCCTGCCGTTCTTCGAGGCCATCCGGCAGCTCGGCCAGGAGCTGCCGCGCCATCACGCCGTCTTCATGCACCTGACGCTGCTGCCGTTCATCAAGACGGCCGGCGAGATGAAGACCAAGCCGACCCAGCACTCGGTGCGCGAGCTTCGGGCCATCGGCATTCAGCCCGACATCCTGCTCTGCCGCTGCGAGCAGCCGATCCCGGCCGACGAGAAGCGCAAGATCGGCCAGTTCTGCAACGTGCGGCCATCGGCCGTGATCCAGGCGATGGACGCGCCCAACATCTATACCGTGCCGCTCGAGTACCACGCCCAGGGCCTGGATGCGGAGGTGCTGGCCTGTTTCGGCATCGAGGCGCCGCTGCCGGATCTCACCCGCTGGTTGGCGATTTCGGATCGGCTGACCCATCCCGACGGCGACGTCACCATCGCCGTGGTGGGCAAGTACACGGTGCTCAAGGACGCCTACAAATCCCTGATCGAAGCCCTGATGCACGGCGGCGTCGCCAACAACGTCAAGGTCAACCTCGACTGGGTGGAATCGGAGGCCTTCGAGGGCGAGGAGGGGGCCGCGGCGGCCAGGCTCGAGGGCGTGCACGGCATCTTGGTGCCGGGCGGCTTCGGCGAGCGCGGGGCGGAGGGCAAGATCCTCGCCGCCCAGTTCGCCCGCGAACGGCGCGTGCCCTATTTCGGCATCTGCTTCGGCATGCAGATGGCGGTGATCGAGGCGGTGCGCAACGTGGCCGGCCTCAAAAGCGCCTCCTCGACCGAGTTCGGGGCCACGGCCAATCCGGTGGTCGGGCTGATGACCGAATGGATCAAGGGCAACGAGCGGGTCACCCGCGCCGAGGGCCAGGATCTCGGCGGCTCCATGCGGCTGGGCGCCTATGACGCGGTGCTGACCCCGGGCTCCAAGATCGCCGACATCTATGGCGACGTCGCCATCTCCGAGCGGCACCGGCACCGCTACGAGGTCAACATCGGCTATCGCGACCAGATCGAGGGCTCGGGGCTGAAGATGACCGGCATGTCGCCCGACGGCGTGCTACCCGAGATCGTCGAACGCGACGACCACCCCTGGTTCGTGGGCGTACAGTTCCACCCCGAGCTGAAGAGCCGCCCCTTCGCCCCGCACCCGCTGTTCGCCAGCTTCATCTCCGCCGCGGTCGAGCAGAGCCGGCTGGTGTAAGCCAGCGAGCGCGGGTAGATTCCAGCGCGATGAAGATTGAGCTGACTCCAGACCTCGAAAAAATGGTCCGCGACAAGGTCGAAGCTGGCCTTTACGACGCGCCTGCCGACGTGATCGCCGACGCCTTGAAACTTCTGGACAAAGGGCAACGGGTGGAATTGCGAAAACTGGCGCGGCTGCGCAAGGCGATCGCTGAGGGCGAGGCGGATGTTCGCGCGGGTCGCGTGACCGGGATCGAGACCCGCGAAGAGCTCGAAGCCTTTTTCCGGGATCTGTGAGGCGGCTTTCACTCTCAGACCAGGCGCGAGCCGATCTTCAACGCGTCCGTCGCCGGTCGCTACGAATGTGGGGAGTCTCTCGCACGGCCCACTATATGGCCGATCTGTTGACAACCATGGACCGCATCCGGACCCGTGCATTGCCGGGCGTCGCTAGGGACGTGCTCGCGAGGGGCTATCGCAGTCTCCGTTGTGGCCGACACACCCATCTACTTCCGTCTCACCGCTGATGAGGCGGTGGTCACACGCGTTCTGCACGACAGAATGGAACATGGATCGCACCTGAAGGATTTTTGAGGTATTATAATACCTGTTCAAAAAACACTATATAGATCAGCATTATAGGTAGATGTGGACGGCTTCGGCGCACTTGACCCGCACGCCGGGCTCCTGTAAATCGCGCGCTCCTCGGAGAGGGCCAGGCCTTCTCCCCGTATCGGATACCGTTCCATGCAAACCAAGATCACGGCGTCGCTGAAGCCGGCGGACGTCGAGAAGAAGTGGATCGTGATCGACGCCGAGAACGTCATCGTCGGTCGTCTCGCGTCCTTCATCGCCAACCGCCTGCGCGGCAAGCACCTGGCCACCTACACCCCGCACGTCGACTGCGGCGACTTCGTCGTCGTGGTCAACGCCGGCAAGGTGAAGCTGACCGGCCGCAAGCTCGAGCAGAAGACCTACTACTGGCACACCGGCTATCCCGGCGGCATCAAGGACACCACCGCCGGCAAGGTGCTGGCCGGCCGGTTCCCCGAGCGGGTGCTGAAGAAGGCCGTCGAGCGCATGCTGCCCAAGGAGAGCCCGCTGGCTCGGGCGCAGCTCAGCCACCTGAAGATCTACGCCGGGCCCGAGCATCCGCACGCCGCCCAGACCCCCGAAGCCATCGCGTTCGCCGAGCTGAACGCCAAGAACGCGCGGAGCGCCTGAGCATGGCCAGCGACACCCACGGGCTCGAAGCCCTGCAGACCATCGCGACGCCTCAGGCCGAGGCGGCGCCGGTGGAACCCAAGCGCGACCAGTTCGGCCGCTCCTACGCCACCGGCAAGCGCAAGAACGCCGTGGCCCGCGTCTGGATCAAGCCGGGCAAGGGCACGATCACCATCAACGACCGCGACCAGGTGGTCTATTTCGCACGCCCGGTGCTGCGGATGATGATCGCCCAGCCGCTGCAGATCGCCGGCCGCCTCGGCGAGTTCGACGTGGTGGTCACGGTGGTCGGCTCGGGTCTTTCGGGCCAGGCCGGCGCGGTCCGTCACGGCATCGCCAAGGCCCTGACCTATTATGAGCCCGGCCTGCGCGCCGTGCTGAAGCCGCATGGCTTCCTCACCCGCGACTCCCGCGTGGTCGAGCGCAAGAAGTACGGCAAGGCCAAGGCCCGACGCAGCTTCCAGTTCTCGAAGCGCTAGGCGCGTTTCCATACGCGTCGCTGGAGAGCGCTTCGGGAAGCCGGAGCGCTCTTTTCGTTTGGCGTTACTGTGGAGGCTGGGATGGCCCCAAGGATTTTCATCGACGGCGAGGCGGGCACCACGGGCCTGCAAATCCGCGAGCGGCTGGGCGCGCGCGCGGACCTCGAGCTGCTGTCCATCGATCCCGAACGGCGCAAGGACGAGGGCGCCAGGCGCGAGCTGCTGAATGGCGCCGACGTCGTGGTGCTCTGCCTGCCGGACGAGGCGGCGCGCCAGGCCGTGGCCCTGATCGACAACAACGCCACGCGGGTGATCGACGCCTCGACGGCGCACCGGGTCGCACCGGGCTGGATCTATGGCTTCCCCGAGATGTCGGCCGATCAGCGCGAACTGATCGCATCGGCCGCGCGGGTGACCAATCCGGGCTGCTATCCGACCGGCGCCATCGCGCTCGTGCGGCCGCTGGTGGAGTCGGGTCTGATCCCGCCGGTCTGGCCGATCACGGTCAACGCGGTGTCGGGCTACTCGGGCGGCGGCAGGTCGATGATCGCGGAGTTCGAGGACGAGTCCGCGCCGGGTTTTACCCGCGACGCCTTGCGCCTCTACAGTCTGTCGCTGACGCACAAGCACGTTCCGGAGATGCAGCTCTATAGCGGCCTGGATTATCCGCCGCTCTTCGCGCCGGCGGTCGGCCGCTACTACAAGGGCATGATCGTCGAGGTTCCGCTGCAGCTCTGGTCCTTGCCGTCGCAGCCGACCCTGGAAGAGGTGCACGACGCCCTGGCCGAGGCCTATCCGGACGGCGGCTTCGTGGAGGTCGCGTCGCTGGAGGAATGCCGGGCCCTGAAGGGGCTGGACCCGGAGGCGCTGAACGGCGCCAACCGCATGAAGCTGTTCGTCTTCGGCAATGAAGACGAGGGCCAGGCGCGGCTGGTCGCCTTGCTCGACAATCTCGGCAAGGGCGCCTCGGGGGCGGCCGTGCAGAACCTCAACATCATGCTGGGGCTGGACGAGGGCCTCGGCCTATAAGATCCCGACGGAGGAATTCATGCGCTATCTGCACACCATGGTCCGGGTGAAGGATCTCGACGCCGCCCTCGACTTCTATTGCGACAAGCTGGGGCTCCAGGAGGTCCGCCGCATGGATTCCGACAAGGGCCGCTTCACCCTGGTGTTCGTGGCCGCGCCGGAAGACGTGGAGACGGCGAAGGCCGATCAGGCCCCGGTGGTCGAGCTGACCTACAACTGGGACACCGAAGACTATGGGGGCGGCCGCAACTTCGGCCACCTGGCCTATCAGGTCGACGACATCTACGCCGTCTGCCAGCGGCTGCAGGACAAGGGCGTGACCATCAACCGCCCGCCGCGCGACGGCCACATGGCCTTCGTCCGCTCGCCGGACGGCGTCTCCATCGAACTCCTGCAAAGGGGCGAATCGCTGGAGCCGCAGGAGCCCTGGAGCTCGATGCAGAACACTGGCGCCTGGTAGCCGGGCCGCCGCCTTGGCGGGCCTGATCCAGCGCCTGCCGGCCGAGGTGCGGGCGCTCGCCGATGTCCGGCAAGGCGAGGCGGCCTGGCGGCGGGCCGACCTGCCACGCGTGGCGGACGCCGCCCGCGCGCTCGGCCTGGCGGCTACCGGCGGCCAGGTGCAGCTGCGCCTGCCCAGCGTCACCCACGAACTCTATTGGCAGGACTACGACCCCGGCGAACGGAGCCCGGGCGAGACCTGGGCCGCCTACGCCGACCGCTCCTGGAAGGAGCTGCTGTTCCTGACCGGAACCCTGCCGCCGGACATGGTGATGATCGACGGCGCCCGCCGCCTCTGGCCCTGGCTGAAGCTCACCGATGCGGCGGCGGCCGAGGCGATGTGGTTCGTGGTCTATCTGGCGGCGGAAGCTTAGGCCCCGGATCCCCCGCTCATCCCCGCGGAAGCGGGGATCCAGGTGTTTTTTCGAACATCCCGAACGCGTCTGGTCCGCAAAAAAAGCCTGGGTTCCCGCTTTCGCGGGAATGAGCGGATTAGAGAGGCCCCTAGCTCTTCACCTTCACATAGCTCCCCGGCGCATCTTCGATCGCCTTGAGCGGCCCCTTGGCCGGGTCGCGGGCCGGGACCTGATCGCCGGACTTCTCGGCCAGCCACTTGGCCCAATCCGGCCACCACGAGCCGGGGTGTTCCTCGGCGCCGGCCTGCCATTCGCCGAGCGTCGGCGGCAGCTTAGGGTTGGTCCAGTACTGGTACTTCTCGGCCGAGGGGTGGTTGATCACGCCCGCGATGTGGCCCGAGCCGGCCATGACGAAGGTCTTGGGCCCGCCGAACAGCTTGACGCCCTTGTAGACCGACAGGGCCGGGGCGATGTGGTCCTCCTTGGACGACTGGGCGTAGATCGGGGTCTTCACCTTGCCGAGGTCGAGGGTCTCGCCGCCCAGCACCATGTCGCCCGAGGCCAGGCGGTTGTTCTGGTAGAACTCGCGCAGATAGTAGAGGTGCAGCGCCCGCGGCATGCGGGTCTGATCGGAGTTCCAGTAGAGCAGGTCGAAGGGCTTGGGGTCCTTGCCCATCAGATAGTTGTTCACGAAGAACGACCAGATCAGGTCGTTGGCCCTCAGCGCATTGAAGGTGCCGGCCATGGACGAACCGGGCAGCACTCCGCCCGCGCGCTGCATCGAGACCTCGACCACCTGCAGCCAGTCCTCTTCGGTGAACAGCTTGAGATCGCCGGATTCCGAGAAATCCTGCTGGGCCGCGAAGAAGGTCGTCGATGCCACCCGCTCGTCGCCCTTGGCCGCCATGTGGGCGAGGGTGCAGGACATCATGGTGCCGGCGATGCAGTAGCCGACCACATTGATGCGGTCGCTCCCGGCCTGTTCGAGCGCCTTCTCGATCGCCGCATAGGCGCCCTCGAACATGTAGTCCTCGAAGGTCTTGTGGGCGAGCTTGGGCTCGGGATTGACCCAGGACGCCAAAAAGACGGTGAAGCCTTGCTCGGCCAGCCAGCGGACCATCGAGTTTTCGGCCCGGAGATCCAGGATGTAGTACTTGTTGATCCAGGGCGGGAAGATCAGCAGCGGCCGCTCGAACACCGTTTCGGTGCTCGGATTGAACTGCAAGAGCTGGAACAGTTCGTTCTCGAACACCACCTTGCCGGGGGTGACGGCGACGTTGCGGCCGACCTCGAACTGGGTGAGGTCGGTCTGGCTGATCGCCAGCTGGCCGCCACCGCGGGTCATGTCGGCGGCGAAGTTCTCCATGCCCCGCACCAGGCTCTCGCCCTTGGTCCGCATCGCCTCGTTCAGCGCCGCCGGATTGGACATCAGGAAGTTCGACGGCGAGAAGGCGTCGGTCAGCATCTTGGTGAAGAACTCGACGCGCCGCTTGTCCTCGGCGTCGCCGCCCTCGGAGGCGGCCACCAGGTTGTTCAGCCAGTTGGCCGACAACAGATAGGACTGCTTGATGGCGTCGAAGACCGGGTTCTCGCTCCAGGCCGGGTCGGAGAAGCGGCGATCGCCGCGTTCGGGCTGGATCACCGGCTCTGTGGTCTCGCCGGCCATCCGCCGGGCGGTCGACTGCCAGAGGTTCATATAGCCCGAGAACAGCTCGGCCTGGGCCTTCAGCATCTTGTCCGGCTGGCCCGCCATCCGGGTCATCATGCCGGTGATCGCCGGCCCCACCCGGAACGGATCGGCGGACATCGAGGACGATTCTCCGGCTTGGCGCATCGCCGCCTCGGCGAAGGCGCCCTGAGCGATCATGGCGGCCCGGGCCATGTTGGACGACAGCTCCTGGAAGGCGTTCATCGAATCGGCCGTGGCCTGTCCGGAAGAGGCTTCGCCCTGCTCCGGCGGCGCCGTCTCGGGGCCGGCGCCGGGTTTGGACACGCTCTTCACATCGACCATGGAAAATCCTTTTCGCAGTGCACACGCGCGGCAGGCGCCTTTCTTAGAGCCCGATCATCGCATAAGACCAGTCGGGTTCTGAACCGCGAGCGGTCAATTGCCGCAGAAAACGACAAGATCGACTGTTCTGCATGCTTGGCGCGGGGCCGTGCTCTTCGGCGCCGCGGCATGGCTTGCCGGCTGTTCGGTTCCGTCCCAGCTGGCGGGCCTGCGGACCTCCGCCGTCGACCAG
>DATCFQ010000466.1:0-2502 GCA_036509495.1 Caulobacteraceae bacterium | reverse complement strand
CGCGCATACGCCGTCGCAGATCCCGCCGCGCGGCTGGAGGGACATCCTCTGGCGCACGTGGAAGGCGTTCAACAAGGACAACATCTCATCGGTGGGCGGCGGCGTGACCTTCTTCACCCTGCTGGCGCTGTTTCCAGGCCTGGCGGCCTTCGTCTCGCTCTATGGCCTGTTCGCCGATTTCAACGATGCGGTGAAGCAGATCGAGGCGCTGGCGGCGATCGCTCCCCACGATGCGGTGGTGTTCATCGGCGCCCAGATGATCCGCGTCTCGGAGCAAAGGCAGTCGACCCTCGGCGTGGCGTTCCTGATCTCGGTGCTGCTGTCTTTGTGGAGCGCCAACAACGGCGTAAAGGCGTTTTTGAACGGCCTCAATATTGCCTATGGCGAGACCGAGAAGCGCAGCTTCCTGATCCTGACCCTGCATTCCCTGGCCTTCACCGTGGGCGGGCTGGTGCTGGTGCTCATCGGCGTGGGGGTGGTGGTCGCTGCGCCGGCGCTCCTGCCGGGGCTCGACGATACCGGTCCGCTCATTGGCGTGCTGCGCTGGCCGGCGCTGCTGGTGCTGACCATCCTGGTCCTGGCGGTGGTCTATCGCTACGGCCCCAGCCGGCAGCACGCCCGCTGGCGGTGGGTGACCTGGGGGGCCGCCGCGGCGGCCATGCTCTGGATGGCCGCTTCGCTGGCCTTCTCCTGGTACATGTCGAACCTCGCCCACTACGACCGCACCTACGGCTCGTTCGGCGCCGCGGCGGGGGCCATCACCTGGCTGTGGATGAGCGTGGTCATCGTGCTGTTCGGCGCGGAGCTGGACGCCGAGATCGAGCACCAGACGGCGGTGGATTCCACCACCGGCGCGCCTCTGCCGATGGGGCGCCGCGGGGCGGTGATGGCCGATACCGTCGGCCAGCCGGCGCCGAAATAGCGGCCGCTCCGGGCCCTAAGCGAATTCCTCCTCGAGGCTCGACAGCCGCGCAGCCTGGTCCTCGGCGATCAGGGCGCCCAGCAGCTCGTCGATCTCGCCCTCCATCACCTTGGGCAGGGAATAGAGGGTCAGGTTGATCCGGTGGTCGGTGACCCGGCCCTGGGGAAAATTATAGGTGCGGATCCGCTCGGATCGGTCGCCGGAGCCCACCTGGCTCTTGCGGGCGTCGGCGCGGGCTGAATCAGCGGCGGAGCGCTGGCGGTCGTAGAGGCGCGCCTTCAGCACCTTCATCGCCTTGGCCCGGTTCTGGTGCTGCGACTTTTCCGAGGAGGTGACCACGATGCCGGTCGGCAGGTGGGTGATGCGCACCGCGGAGTCGGTCTTGTTCACGTGCTGGCCGCCGGCGCCGGACGAGCGGTAGGTGTCGATGCGGATGTCGCCGTCGTTGATCTCGACCTCGACGTCCTCGGGCTCGGGCAGCACGGCGATGGTGGCGGCCGAGGTATGGATGCGGCCCTGGGCCTCGGTCTCGGGCACCCGCTGGACCCGGTGCACTCCGCTCTCGAATTTCAGCCGGCCGAACACCCCGTCGCCGGTGATCGAGGCGACGATCTCCTTGTAGCCGCCCATCTCGCCCTCCGAGACGCTGTCGACCTCGACCTTCCAGCCGCGGCGCTGGGCGTAGCGCTGGTACATGCGGAACAGGTCGCCGGCGAACAGCGACGCCTCGTCTCCGCCGGTGCCGGCGCGCACCTCCAGGATCACCGAGGCGTTCTCGTCCTTGTCGCGGGGGGCCAGCAGCAGGGCGACGCCGCGTTCGAGCGTCGGCAGGCGGTCGTTGAGCTGGTCCAGCTCCTCTGCGGCGAGGGCGGCCATATCGGCGTCGCCGGCCCCGGCCATCTCGGCCAGTTCTGCGGCCTCGGCCCGGACGCGGGCGAGCTCGTTCACCGCATCGGCCACCGGCCTCAGCTCGGCGTACTCCTTGCCGAGTCTGGCGATCTCGGAGCCATCGGCGGCCGCGCCCATGCGCGCCTCCACCTCGTGGAAGCGATCGAGCACCGAATCGAGCTTGGCTTGAGGCAGACGCATGGCCGGGGCTAGCTAAGAACGCTGCGGCCCCAGCGCAAGCGCTGATCAGGCGGCCAGCGCCCTCGGCCGAGGGGCGGCGAGTATTCCGATGGGCCAGGCTCCGAATCGGCTTGCGCCTGGATTCGTCGCCAGCGGCATCGAATTTATGCCGCCCGCTCTACTCCGCGGCCTGAAGTGTATCCTTGGCCTTTTCGGCCTCGAGCTGCTGGGCGCGCTGCTCGACGAGGCCGACGATGTGCTCGACCATCTGCTCGTTGTCCATCTTATGGTCGGGCTTGCCGGCCACATAGACCATGCCCGCGCCCTTGCCGCCGCCGGTGAAGCCGATGTCGGTGAACAAGGCCTCGCCCGGGCCATTGACCACGCAGCCGATGATCGACAGGCTCATCGGGGTGGCGATATGGGCGAGGCGGGCTTCCAGCGCCTCGACGGTCTTGATCACGTTGAAGCCCTGCCGGGCGCAGGAGGGACAGGCGATGATGTTGACGCCG
>DATCFQ010000465.1:0-5053 GCA_036509495.1 Caulobacteraceae bacterium | reverse complement strand
GGCAACATCCTGGCCCAGGACGAGGCTCAGACCGACGTCTATGTGCTGGAGAGCCCGGTGCTCACCACCGGCATGTACGAGCGCATCCTGGAGTTCATCGGCCGCAAGTCGCTGGCGGTGATCGACTGCACCATGCCGATCCCGGCCGCCGAGGCGCGTCCGGGCGATGCGCTCAGGGCCAATCTCGACCGCATCCGCGCCGAGGCCGAGGACGCCGCGCTCAGGGGCTGCGGCCAGATCGTGCTGACCGACGAGAACGTCGGGGCCGACCGCGTCGCCATGCCGATGATCCTGGCCACCGGCGGGGTGCACAGCCACCTCGTCGCCCACGGCCTCAGGTCGTACGTGTCGATCATCGTGCGCTCGGCCGAATGCCTGGACACCCACTATTTCGCGGTGCTGGTCGGCGTCGGCGCCACGGTGGTGAACGCCTATCTGGCCCAGGAGGTCTTCCAGGACCGGCAGGAGCGGGGCCTGTCCGGCGATCTGTCGCTGCGGGGGGTCTGCCTGAACTACAAGGGCGCGGTCGAAGCGGGGCTCCTGAAGATCCTCTCCAAGATGGGGATCTCGGTGATCTCGTCCTACCGCGGCGGCTACAACTTCGAGGCCGTCGGCCTGTCCAGGGCCCTGGCCCAGGAATTCTTCCCCGGCATGCCTTCGCGCATCTCCGGCATCGGCCTGGCGGGCCTGGAGAAGAAGGCGCTGGAGATTCACCGGCGGGCGTTCGGCTCGGCGGCGGTGATGCTGCCGGTCGGCGGCTTCTACAAGTCGCGCCGCACCGGCGAGACCCACGCCTTCGAGGCGCGGTTGATCCACACCCTACAGCAGGCCTGCGACACCGGCGACTACACCCTGTTCAAGCGCTATTCCGAGGCGCTTCGGAACACCCCGACGGTGCAGCTGCGCGACCTTCTGGACTGGCGTCCGGCGGCCAAGGCCGCGCCGCTGGAAGAGGTCGAAAGCGTCAATGAGATCAGGAAGCGCTTCAACACGCCCGGCATGTCGCTGGGCGCCCTGTCGCCCGAGGCCCACGGGACCCTGAACATCGCCATGAACCGCATCGGCGCCCGCTCGGTGTCGGGCGAGGGCGGCGAGGATCCCGCGCGCTATCGGCCGCTGCCGAACGGCGACAATCCCAACTCGGCGGTCAAGCAGGTGGCATCGGGCCGCTTCGGCGTCACCGCCGAATACCTGAACCAGTGCCGCGAGCTGGAGATCAAGATCGCCCAGGGCGCCAAGCCCGGCGAGGGCGGCCAGCTGCCCGGCTTCAAGGTCACCGAGATGATCGCGCGGTTCCGGCACGCCACCCCGGGCGTGATGCTGATCTCGCCGCCGCCGCACCACGACATCTATTCGATCGAGGATCTGGCCCAGCTCATCTATGACCTGAAGCAGATCAATCCCGACGCGCGGGTGACGGTGAAGCTGGTCTCCATGACCGGCATCGGCGCCATAGCAGCGGGTGTGGCCAAGGCCAAGGCCGACGTGATCCTGATCTCGGGCCATGTCGGCGGCACCGGCGCCTCGTCCCAGACCTCGATCAAATACGCCGGCGCGCCCTGGGAAATGGGCCTGTCGGAGGCCCACCAGGTGCTGACCCTGAACGGTCTGCGCCATTTCGTCCGGCTACGGACGGATGGCGGCATCCGCACCGGGCGCGACGTGGTGATCGCCGCCATGCTGGGTGCCGAGGAATATGGCATCGGCACCGCCAGCCTCGTCGCCATGGGCTGCATCATGGTGCGCCAGTGCCATTCCAACACCTGCCCGGTGGGGGTCTGCACCCAGGACGAGGCTTTGCGCGCCCGCTTCACCGGCACGCCGGAGAAGGTGATCAACCTGTTCAGCTTCATCGCCGAAGAGGTGCGCGAGATCCTCGCCCAGCTCGGCTTCCGGTCGCTGAACGATGTCATCGGCCGCACCGACCTGCTGGCCCAGGTCTCGCGCGGCGGCGAGCACCTGGACGACCTCGACCTCAACCCGCTGCTGGTGCGGGCCGACGCCGGGGCCAACAAGCCCTACTGCACCATCGAGGGCCGCAACGAGGTTCCCGACACCCTCGACGCCCAGATCGTGCGCGACGCGGCCGCCTTCCTGGCCCGCGGCGAGAAGATGCAGCTGACCTACACCGTGGCCAACACAGCCAGGGCGATCGGCGCGCGCATCTCCAGCCACATCGTGCGCAAGTTCGGCATGCACGGCCTGCCGCACGGCCACCTGACGGTCGAGATCAAGGGCTCGGCCGGCCAGAGCCTCGGGGCCTTCTCGGTGAAGGGCCTGCGCATCGAGCTCACTGGCGAGGCCAACGACTATGTCGGCAAGGGGCTCTCCGGGGCGACCATCGTGATCAAGCCCTCGCCGCATCTGCAGCAGCCGCACGTCAACGCCATCATCGGCAACACCGTGCTCTATGGCGCCACGGACGGGCGACTGTTCGCGGCCGGCCGGGCCGGCGAACGCTTCGGCGTGCGCAACTCCGGCGCGGTGACGGTGGTCGAGGGCTGCGGCGCCAACGGCTGCGAATACATGACCGGGGGCACGGCGGTGATCCTGGGTCCGGTCGGCGACAACTTCGGCGCCGGCATGACCGGCGGCATGGCCTTCGTGCTCGACGCCAACGGTCAGTTCGAGGCGGCCGTGAACCCCGAGAGCGTGGTGATCCAGCGGCTCGCCTCGCCCCACTGGGAGGGGGTGCTGCGCTCGCTGGTGGCCGAGCATGCCGCCGAGACGGGCTCCAGATTCGCCGCCGACCTGCTGCGCGACTGGGACATGGTGCGCGGCCAGTTCTGGCAGGTCTGCCCCAAGGAAATGATCTCCCGCCTGGCCCACCCGCTGTCGACGGAGCGACAGGCGGAGACGGCTTAGGTCGTGTAATCATCAGGGCGAGGATGAGGCTCGGACGCGACCGCCCGACGAGCGGACCTTCCGAATGTCCGAGCAGGGGGTGGTGAGCGGACTTCTTGTGGCCGCTTAACCGCTGCCATGTTCACGTCGAATTGGGGCGGTTTTGGCCGCGGGCGTCGGCCGGCCTCGAAGCTAGGGTTGCTGATGACGAATCTTGTTCAACGCCTCTCGGGTAGGCGCCGACAGGGTCAGCGACTTCTCGTCCAAGCGGCCCGCGCCATCGGAATAGGACCCTGGATCAGCGGGATCGATCGGCCGTTCGATGGCTAGCGCTGCGAGGAAAGGCGGGACCATTTCCTTCGCAAGGCGCTCTGCCGCCCGAGGGCGGGACTCGTGGACATCTCCAGCGTTCTTTGAGAGCATCATGTCATAGGAGAGAATGGCGCAAGCGTTCGGACCCGGGCGATGCGCGCTGTACGCGTAATTGGAGATGCCAAGATAGATCGGCATTCCGGTGACGCCGATGAAGACCGTCCTGGGGTCGCCCGAGTGGTATGGCTTGACGTCAGCTTGGAGATTGTCGAGCGAAGGATTCGCATCGATCGAACCGGGCTGCTGGCGTAGTTCCTCGACGAACTGCCGGACCTCATAGGCTTCGAGCGGTAGCTTCTTGGCCGCAATCGACAACAAGGCGTTGGCGTATTGATCTGTTGTCCAACGGTCGAGATTTGCATTCGGATCGCCCTCTTTATGGATGAAGGCATCGACAGTCCGCTGACGCCAAATGCGGTCGGGGGGACCGAAGCTCCATGGCATCAGCATCCGTTTCAGGTTGATCGGGACATCCAGAATCTTCCGGCAGATCACGGCAGCTTCCGAAACCAGCGTGAGGTCGCATGGTGTCAGCGGTAGCAGCACGAGTTGCAGCCCTGCCTCCCCCTTGCGCAGGATGGGAAGTGACGCCAGGTCGGCCCCCTTCCTTCCGAGCAACAGGGCGGCCCGGGACCTAAGCCCGACGTCCTCAGTTCGTTCATAGGCAACAGAGGCATTTTCCGCTCTCGCCTTCGGGTCGGTCGTCAGCTCGGCGAGCTCGACCTTGGCCTTCAAATCGTAGGGTGCCCAGAGCGACAGACGCTGAAGGACTGCCAAGGCCCCAGTCCGGTCCGAAACAGTCAACAATTCACGCGCGTAGTCGTGGGCGGGCCTGGCCCACCGGCCGAACATGGTGGAATCGAACCCCGACGCCAGCTCATAACGCCAGCGGTCAACTAAGCTCCCAACTCCTTCCTGATAGCGACTCGTCGCCTCCTGATCGGCCTTGAAGCGAAACACGGTTGCCGTCAGGACGCCGAACGGCATGCGAAATAGGGCTGCGTCGACAATGGCTTTGTCCGTCTGCGCTTCGGTGCGGAGATTGAACTCGTCCGCAAAAGTGACCTTTCCCGCGCTGTCAGGCTTGCCGGCGATGGTCAACAGGGCGGCACTGCGGCTGGCGAACTCAGCGTCGCACGCCGTTTCTACGCCGGTGAAGAACACGAACAAAACAGCAGCAGAGCCATCGGCCGTCATGTAACTCGCGGAATCCGGGGGCACGCCCGACTGAACCCTTGTTAGCGGCGCGCCATCGAACGTCATGACTTGCGAGAAATAGTCGGGCAGAAAGGCGGGCAGAGCGTCCCTAGCAGCATCCTCCGCCAGCGCCCGATGGGCCGCCAAAGGTGCGGTGCTCGCGGCCACCAGCAAGGCGCGCCGGTTCAGCAACACAGACCTGCCCAACATAGCATCCTCTCACAGCCCAGAATTGCCCTTATAGACCAGGTATCGGTCGGGCGTTGGTCTCCAGCCCAGCCGCCCGCCCGCTTAGGATCGAATGCGGGAGTCGCGATCATGCCCGGAAGCTGACGCCCGCTGGCTTACGAGTACACGCCTAGTCGCCCGGCGGCGGCCCTACATAGCGGGCCCTCGGCCGGATCAGGCCGCCGCTCTCCAGCTGCTCGATGGCGTGGGCGATCCAGCCGACCGAACGTCCGAGGGCGAACAGGGCGAAGGGCGCGTCGGGCGGCAGGCCGATGGTGCGGGTCAGCGCCGCCAGGGCGAAATCGATATTGGCGTGCTGGCCGGTCAGGCTCTCGGCGGCGGTCCCCAGCGCGATCAGTTCCGGGGACGGACGGAAGGCGGAAAACAGCGCCTTGGCCCGGGGGTCGCCGGC
>DATCFQ010000464.1:0-5839 GCA_036509495.1 Caulobacteraceae bacterium | reverse complement strand
CGAGACCCGGGTCGAGCCGGTCGACCGCCGCTCCAAGGAAAGCCTGCTGCTCGCCCCCGTCGACGCCGACGAGTTGGCCGACGGCGACTTGGTCCTGGCCCAGGTCGTCGCCGCCGCCCACCACGGCTATGGCCCCAAGCCCGGCCGGCTGCTGGAGGTGGTCGGCCGCGAGGATGACCCGCGCGCGGCGTCGCTGATCGCCATCCATACCCACGGCATCCCCACCGGCTTTTCCGAGGCTGCCGAGGCGGAGGCCGAGGCGGCCAGCGAGCCGACGCTGCAGGGCCGCACCGACCTGCGCGACATCCCGCTGGTCACCATCGATCCGCCCGATGCGCGCGACCATGACGACGCCGTCTATGCCGAACCCGATCCCGACGCCCGCAATGAAGGCGGCTGGATCGTCTGGGTCGCCATCGCCGACGTGGCCGCCTATGTGAAGCCGGGCTCGGCGCTGGACCGCGAGGCGCGCGACAAGGGCAATTCGGTCTATTTCCCCGACCGGGTCGAGCCGATGCTGCCGCACGCCCTCTCCAGCAACCTCTGCAGCCTGCGCCAGGGCGAGAACCGCGCCTGCCTGGCGGTGCGGATGGTGTTCGATCGCTCCGGCCGCAAGATCGGCCACAGGTTCGTGCGCGGCCTGATGCGCTCGGCCGCCAAGCTCTCCTACGACCAGGCCCAGGCCGCCATCGACGGCCTTCCCGACGACCAGACCGGCCCCCTGGTGGACCGGGTGTTGCGCCCGCTCTGGGACGCCTATGCCTGTTTGAAGAAGGGCCGAGACGCCCGCTCGCCGCTGGAGATCACCACCACCGAGCGGCGGATCGTCATCGGCGAGGATGGCCGGGTCGCATCGATCTCCGCCCGGGTGTCGCTGGAAGCCCACAAGCTGATCGAGGAAATGATGATCCAGGCCAATGTGGCCGCCGCCGAAACCCTCGAGCAGCGCCGCTCGGCCCTGATCTACCGGGTGCACGACACCCCTTCGATGGAGAAGGTCCAGACCCTGGCCGACTTCCTGTCGACCATCGATATCGACTGGTCCAAGGGCGAGCGGCCGCGCACCGACCGCTTCAACCGCCTGCTGAACCAGACCCGCGATGGTCCGCACGCCGAGATCGTCAACGAGATGGTGCTGCGCACCCAGATGCAGGCGATCTACAGCCCCGACAACATCGGCCACTTCGGCCTGAACCTTCAGCGCTACGCCCACTTCACCTCGCCGATCCGGCGCTATGCCGACCTCATCGTGCATCGGGCCCTGATCGCTTCGTTGCAGCTCGGCGAGGACGGTCTCTCCGAATGGGACGTGCTGCACATGGGCGAGACGGCCGAGCTGATCACCGCCGCCGAGCGCCGGGCCATGGCCGCCGAGCGCGACGCCACCGACCGCTATGTCGCCGCCTATCTGGCCGAGCGCCAGGGGGCGGAATTCGACGGCCGCATCACCGGCGTCACCCGCTTTGGCCTGTTCATCCGCCTGGCCGAGGTGGGGGCGGACGGCCTGGCCCCGATCTCCAGCCTGGGCGACGAGTACTTCATCCATGACGAGCGCGCCCACGCCCTGGTCGGCGAGCGGACGCGCGGCCGCTGGCGTCTCGGGGCCCAGGTGCGCGTGCGCCTCGAGGAGGCGACGCCCCTGACCGGCGGTCTGTTGTTCTCGATGCTCAGCGAGCCCGAAGCGCCGGATCCCAATGCGCCGACGCCCCGCTTCGCCCCTCGCGGCCGTGGTCGCGGCGGCCCGCCCCGCGGGGTCCCGCGCGGGGGTTCCCGCGGCAAACGACGGCGCTGAGGACCGGGCGCCGGGCCCTGCGAATTCTGCGCCTTGGCGGCAGGCTCTATAATAGAGTGAATGTATATTAGGGATATTACCCGTCGCCCGTGAACCTTAATATTTTTGTCTATATTTATATAATTCAGATAATTGTTGAATTCTCGGAACAATTCGGCCTCGATTACATTAGTTCTTGGTCGGGCATTACCGACCGCGAGCAGGACAGCGGCTCGCTCAAGCGCCTACCCACCCCATCGCCAAGGTTGTTGACCGGGAAACCGGTCTGGGGCGGCGTTCGAGGTGATCATGCGACAATCGAACCGATGCGCGACGGCCCTGGCGGTCGTCGGTGCGTTGACGGCCGCCCACGCCGCCATCGCCGCCCCGCCCCCCATCGGCGGCGGCGGCCAGATCCAGCAGATCCCGCCGGCGCCAACGCCGGAACGATCGATCCCCGACATCCGCATCGACCGCGGGGCGAAACCTCGCGACGCCGGACCGGCGGGCCCCAAGGTCCTGGTCCGCTCGCTGCGCGTGACTGGCGAGACCCTGTTTCCCGAATCCGAACTGGTGGCCGTCACCGGCTTCCAGCCCGGCGGCCAGCTGGACCTGCACGATCTGCGGATCATGGCCGGCAAGATCTCGGCCTTCTACAATCGGCGCGGCTATTTCGTCGCCCAGGCCTATGTGCCCGCCCAGGGCATCGAGGACGGCGCCGTGACCATCGTGGTGATCGAGGGTCACTACGGCAAGGTCGGGCTGGATAACCGCACCAATCTTTCCAACCGGCTGGCCCTGAGCGTCCTGCGCGGCCTGGACAGCGGCGACGTCGTCGCCGGCGCCCCGCTGGAACGGCGGCTTCTGCTGCTGTCGGACATCCCGGGCGTGGTGGTGAAGTCGACCCTCAGCCCCGGCGCGGCGGTGGGATCTTCGGACCTCACGGTCGCCCTGACGCCCGGTCCCCGCTTTTCCGGCAGCATCGACGGCGACAATGCCGGCAGCCCCTATTCCGGCGTCTATCGGCTGGGCGGGACCCTGGACATCAACGACCCCACCGGTCATGGCGACCAGCTCACCCTGCGCGCCCTGAGTTCGTTCGACGGCCTGGACTACGGCCGCGCCGCCTACCAGGTCAGGGTCCAGGACGCGACGGTGGGCGTCTCCTACGCCGCCCTCGACTACCGGCTGCACGGCGCCTTCGCGGCCCTGCAGGCCCACGGCACGGCCCAGGTGGCCAGCGTCTACGCCAGCTACCCGCTGGTGCGCTCCTACGACAACAATCTCGAGCTTTTGGGCGACTTCGACTATCGCACCTTCCAGGACAAGGAAGACGCCGTCCCATCGGTGGTCGACAAGCGCGAAACGGCCTTCCAGGTCGGGATCAGCGGCGACCACCATGACGGCTTCGGCGGCGGCGGCTGGAACCAGTTCGCCCTGGGCTACACCTTCGGCGACCTCGACCTGCAAACCCCGTCCGACCGCCTGATCGACGAGGCCACCGCCCACGCCAACGGTCAGTACGGCAAGCTGGCCTACAGCCTTTCGCGCCTGCAGGCCGTGGCCGGCCCGTTCTCCATCTACGGCCTGATCCGCGGCCAGTTCGCCTCCAAGAACCTCGACATCTCCGAGAAGATGGAACTGGGCGGCGCCTATGCCGTGCGGTCCTTTGCGGAGGGCGAGTTCTACGGCGACACCGGCTATGTCGCGACCCTCGAGGCGCGGCTGCTGCTGCCGCCTCCGCCGCGTGAGATCCCCGGGCGGCTGCAGATTTTCGGCTTCTTCGACACCGGCGCGGTGAAGACCAACCAGGACCCCTGGCTGCCCGGGCCCAATCGCCAGAGCGGCAGCGGCGCCGGGGCCGGCGTCACCTGGACCGCGCCCGGAAATTACCTCGTCCGGGCCACCTGGGCCCACGTCGTCGGGGACGCCACCGGCATTCCCGGCCCGATCTCCCACGACCGCGCCTGGGTCCAGCTCGTGAAGTTCTTCTGATGTCGGCGTCAGCGACCAGCTCACCGTCCGCCGAAACAAGGAATGGGTTCATGTACCGTAGTCCGCGACCTGACTCTCGCAACACCCGCCTGGGCGTGTTCGCCCGCGCCGCCCTGCTCTGCGCGGCCAGCAGCCTGGCGATCGTGACGGGGGCCGAGGCCATGCCCACCGGCGGCGCGGTCGTCGGCGGCGCGGCCAGCCAATCCACCAGCGGCGCCACCCTGACCATCACCCAGTCGAGCCAGACCGCGGTGATCAACTGGCAGGGCTTCAGCATCGCGCCGAACGAAACCGTCCGCTTCGCCCAGCCGAACAGCAGCTCCCTGGCCCTGAACCGGGTCACCGGACAGGACCCCTCCAGCATCCTCGGCAATCTCACGGCCAACGGGAAGGTGTTCCTGGTCAATCCCAATGGCGTGACCTTCGGCAAGGGCGCCCAGGTGAACGTGGGCGGCCTGGTGGCCTCCACACTCAACATCAGCGACGCCGACTTCATGGCCGGCCGCTACAGCTTCTCCGGCCCCGGCGGCGGGAAGGTGCTGAACCAGGGCTCGATCAACGCCCATGGCGGCAATGTCGCCCTGCTCGGCGGCTCGGTCAGCAACCAGGGCCTGATCTCGGCGACGCTCGGGACCGTGGCCATGGCCGCGGGCTCCGCGATCACCCTCGACGTCGCCGGCGACGGCCTGCTGAACGTCACGGTCGACCGGGGCGCGGTGGGCGCCCTGGTGCAGAACGGCGGCATGATCCAGGCCAATGGCGGCAAGGTGATCCTGACCGCCCAGGCCGCCGGCGACCTGCTCAAGACCGTGGTCAACAACACCGGCGTCATCGAGGCCCAGAGCATCGGCAGCCGCCACGGGGTGATCAGCCTCCTGGGCGACATGCAGAGCGGCGTCGTCAACGTCGGCGGCGTGCTGGACGCCAGCGCGCCCAATGGCGGCGACGGCGGGGCCATCGAAACCTCGGCCGCCACGGTGAACATCGCGGCCAACTCCACCATCACGACCGCCGCCGCGTCGGGCGTGACCGGAACCTGGACCATCGACCCGGTCGATTTCACCATCGGCAGCAGTGCGGGCGACAACATCTCCGGCGCGACCCTTTCGGCCAAGCTGGTCACCAACAGTGTGGTGATCAGCACCCTGCCTGGCGCCGCCAACGGCACGGCCGGCGGCACGCCGCCGGTGACCACCCGCACCTCGACCACCGCCGGCCATGGCGACATCACGGTCAACGACGCGGTCGCGTGGAGCGCCTCATCGAGCCCCACGACCCTGACCCTGGATGCCCAGCGGGACGTGAACGTCAACGCGGCGATCACCGCCACCAAGGGCAACCTGGTGATCTGCTGCGGGCGCGACGCCAATATCGATGCGGCGATCACCACCACAAACGGCAGCGTGCTGATCAGCGCCGGGCGCAATCTGAGCTTCACCGCCACCGCGCCGCTCACCACCACCGACGGCGACATCACCCTCTGCGCCGCCAACAATGTCATCGTCGCCAACGCCATCGTCCTGACCCGGGGAAGCACCATTCCCTCCCAGGACCTGGGTCTTGCGCCGGGGCTGGTGATCATCGCCGGCAATGGCGGGACCGGGCCCGGAACCGCTGGGGGCGCCTTGACCTTCGCTCCGCTGACCGCGCCCGCCGCCATCACCGACGCGCCGGTGACCATCTATTACAACCCACCATCCTACGCGACGCAGACCGACTATGGGATCAACTTCACCCTCACAGGAACCGCCGCCCTGGCGCAGTTCATGCTGGTGTTCCCGGCGGGGACCAAGGTCGCCGACGGCTCGACGGCCGTGACCCTGGACGGGTTCAACACCACCACCGCCTCCGGCGTCCCCGATGTCACCCTGGTGGCCGACACAGGCGCGACCGCGGCGTTCGACCGCCCCTCCGCAGGGACCGGCATCGGCATCACCTTCGCCAACTACAGCCTCGGCGGCCTCCACGCCGGGCTCTACGCCCTGCCCGTGAACTGCTGCACCACCGCGCACCGGACCACGGGGACCATCACCGCCGCCATCGCGCCGCCGCCGCCTCCGCCGCCGCCTCCCC
>DATCFQ010000463.1:0-5220 GCA_036509495.1 Caulobacteraceae bacterium | reverse complement strand
GCGGCTCCGGCCGCAAAGCCCGCCCCCGCCAAGAAGACCGCAGCCCCTGCGAAGAAGGCTGAGGCCCCCGCCGCGAAGGCCAAGGCCGCGCCGGCCCCGGCCAAGGCGGCCGCCGCGCCTGTCAAGAAGGCCGCGGCCAAGCCCACCACCCCCGAAAAGGCGCCGGCCAAGTCGGCCCCCGCCAAGAAGAAGCCGGCCGCCAAGGGCGGCAAGGCGTCATAGTTTAGGAGAGCGTCATGGCTCACAAGAAGTCCGGCGGATCATCCCGCAACGGCCGCGATTCCGCGGGCCAGCGGCTAGGCGTCAAGACCTTCGGCGGCGAAGTGATCAACGCCGGCCAGATCATCGTCCGCCAGCGCGGGACCAAGTTCCACCCGGGGACCAACGTCGGCCTCGGCCGCGACCACACCCTGTTCGCCAAGGCGGGCGGGGCGGTGAAGTTCACCACCAAGCGCGACAACCGGACCTACGTCTCGATCGTGGTGGCCGAAGAGGCCAAGGCCTAACTCTCAGAATTGATCCGCTCACCCCGGCGAAGGCCGGGGTCCAGGACAGGTCAGAGCAGAGGCGGCTCCAGGAAACTGGGCCGCCTTTCGCATGTCTGGAGTGTCGGCGTTTCCGCTCCTGGATCCCGGCCTTCGCCGGGATGAGCGGGGTGAAAGTGATCTACCCCGCCGCCGCTTCCACGGCGGAGGCGATGGCCTTGACCACGTCCTTGACCATGCGCTCGTCGTCGCCCTCGGCCATGATGCGGATCAGGGGCTCGGTGCCGGAAGCGCGCACCACGATGCGGCCGGTTCCGCCCAGGCGGGCCTCGGCGTCGGCGATGGCGGCCTTCACCTGTTTGGACTCCAAGGGCTTGCCGCCCGAGAAGCGGACGTTCTTCAGCACCTGGGGAGCCGGCTCGAACTGCCGCGCCAGGGCGCTCAGGGGTTTGTTGGACTGCGCCAGCACCGCCAGCACCTGCAGGGCCGAGATCAGGCCGTCGCCGGTGGTCGACACATCCGACATGATGATGTGGCCGGACGGCTCGCCGCCGAGGTTGAAGCCGCCCTCGCGCATCTTCTCCATCACATAGCGGTCGCCGACCTTGGTGCGCTCCAGGGTCAGGCCGTTGGCGGTCAGGAACCGCTCCAACCCCAGGTTGGACATCACCGTGGCGACCACGCCGCCGCCCTTCAGCTTGCCGGCGTCGTTCCAGGACTTGGCGATCAGGGCCATGATCTGGTCGCCGTCGACGACCTCGCCGCGCTCGTCGGCGATCAGCAGCCGGTCGGCGTCGCCGTCCAGCGCGATGCCGATGTCGGCCCGGTATTCCTTCACCGCCTTGGCCAGGGCCTTGGGATGGGTCGAACCGCATTCCTCGTTGATGTTGAGGCCGTTGGGCGAGACGCCGATCTCGACCACCTCGGCGCCCAGCTCATAGAGGGCGGTCGGGGCGACCTTGTAGGCGGCGCCATTGGCGCAATCGATCACGATCCGCAGGCCATTGAGGTTCAGCTGGCGCGGGAAGGTCGCCTTGACGATCTCCACATAGCGGGCCTGGGCGTCGTCGATGCGGACCACCCGGCCGAGGTCGCGCGGTTCGGCGAGGCCCTCCTGCAGCCCCTCTTCCATGAAGGCCTCGATCTCGGCCTCGCGCTGGTCGGAGAGCTTGTAGCCGTCCGGGCCGAACAGCTTGATGCCGTTGTCGGCGAAGGAGTTGTGCGAGGCGGAGATCATCACGCCGAGGTCCGCGCGCATGGAGCGGGTCATCATCGCCACCGCCGGCGTCGGCAGGGGGCCGAACAGGCGCACGTCCATGCCCACCGAGGTGAAGCCGGCCACCAGCGCCGGCTCGATCATATAGCCCGACAGGCGCGTGTCCTTGCCGATCACCACCAGGTGGCGCCGGTCGCCGCCCGAGCGGAACAGCTTGCCCGCCGCCAGGCCCACCCGCAGGGCGATTTCGGCGGTCATCGGGAAGCTGTTGGCGCGGCCCCGGATCCCATCGGTGCCGAAGTAGGAACGGTTGGTCATGCTGGCTCGCGAAATGATCGGAAACCGGGTTTGTACCGCAACGCCTGTTTGCGAATGCTAAAGGCCTAGCGCAAATCCGCGGCGTTTCATAATGGCGGCCAGGCGACGGCGAATGGCTCCGCGCGGAGCGGCGAGGCTTCCTGAATGTGCGGCATCATCGGCATCGTCGGTCGGACGGCCGTCGCCCCGCGGCTGATCGAGAGCCTGCGGCGGCTCGAATACCGCGGCTATGACTCCGCGGGCGTCGCGGCGCAGGTGGATGGCAGCCTCGAGCGCCGGCGGGCGCCGGGCAAGCTGCGCGAGCTGGAGGCGGTGCTGGAGCTCCAGCCGCTCGTGGCCGACACCGGCATAGGCCACACCCGCTGGGCGACCCACGGCGCGCCCACCGAGCGCAACGCCCACCCGCACATCGCCGGCCGGGTGGCGGTGGTCCATAACGGCATCATCGAGAACTTCGCCGAGCTGAAGGCCGAGCTTCAGGCGGCCGGCCGCGTTTTCGAAAGCGACACCGACACCGAGGTGGTCGCCCAGCTGCTGGACAGGGAGCTGCAGCACGGCAAGCCGCCGCTGGTCGCCTTCAAGGCGACGCTGGACCGGCTCAAGGGGGCCTTCGCGCTCGGGGTGCTGGTGGCTGGCGAGGATCAGGTGATCATGGGCGCCCGCAACGGCCCGCCGCTGGCCATCGGCTACGGCGAGGGGGAGATGTTCCTCGGCTCCGACGCCATGGCGCTGGGGCCATTCACCAATCGCATCGCCTATCTGGAAGACGGCGACTACGTCCTCATCGACCATGAGGGCGCCCGGATGTTCGATGCCGACGGCCAGCCGGCCGAGCGGCCGATCAAGCTCGTCTCCGCCTCGGCCGTGCTCATGGAGAAGGGCAATTATCGCCACTTCATGGAGAAGGAGATCCACGACCAGCCCGAAGGCTGCCAGCACACCATCGCCGCC
Source organism: Caulobacteraceae bacterium (assembly GCA_036509495.1). GTDB lineage: Bacteria > Pseudomonadota > Alphaproteobacteria > Caulobacterales > Caulobacteraceae > JANWHQ01. The sequence goes on along the minus strand of DATCFQ010000463.1, from coordinate 2,250 downwards.
TATGTGGACCCGATCGCCGCGCGCGCCACCATGCCGGGCGGGATCGATTTCGCGGCCCTGGACCGCATCCAGATCGTCGCCTGCGGCACCGCCTACATCGCCGGGGTCATCGGCAAATACCTGATCGAGAAGCTGGCCGACCTGCCCGTCGACGTGGAGGTCGCCTCGGAGTTCCGCTATCGCGAACCGGCCTTGCGCGCCGGCGCCCTGGCCATCGCCATCTCCCAGTCGGGCGAGACCGCCGACACCCTTGCCGCCTTCCGCTACTGCAAGAACAAGGGGATGCGGAGCGCGGCGATCCTCAACGCGCCGCAGTCGACCATCGCGCGGGAGGCCGAGGTGGTCTGGCCGATCCACTGCGGCCCCGAGATCGGCGTGGCGTCCACCAAGGCCTTCACCGCCCAGGTCTCGGTGCTGATCGCCATCGCCATCGCCGCCGCCCGCGCCCGCGGGCGCATCGACGAGGGCGAGGAGCAGGAGCTGGTCCGCACCCTGCTCGAGGCGCCGCGCCTGATCGGCGAGGCGATCAACCTCGAGGATGCGGTGCGCGGCGTGGCGGCCGAAGTGGCCAAGGCCCGCGACGTTCTCTACCTCGGGCGCGGTCCGATGTCGGCCCTGGCGCTGGAAGGCGCGCTGAAGCTCAAGGAGATCAGCTACATCCACGCCGAAGGCTACGCCGCCGGCGAGCTGAAGCATGGGCCGATCGCGCTGGTGGACGAGGCGACGCCGATCATCATCCTCGCCCCGTTCGACAGCTACTTCGAGAAGTCGGCCTCGAACATGAGCGAAGTCATGGCCCGGGGCGGGCCGGTGGTGTTCATCACCGACCCCCAAGGCGCCCTCCACGCCCCGCCCGGCGCACGGGTGGTGATCACCGCGCCCCAGTGCCATCCCCTGATCGCGCCCCTGGTCATGGCGGCGCCCATCCAGCTGCTGGCCTATCACGTGGCGGTGCTGAAAGGCGCCGACGTCGACCAGCCGCGCAACCTCGCCAAGTCCGTCACCGTTGAGTGACGGCGCCCGTGCAGTGAAGCCGCAATCGCTTGCGTCGGACCCCGGACAGATGAGGGATCATCCATCTGCTAGGATGCGCTGGCGCGATCGGTGACCGTCCTCTAAGGGGCGGCAGGGCAGTGTGCGAGGTCAGATGAAGCGGGTCCGAAAAGCCGTCCTTCCCGTCGCAGGGCTGGGCACCCGGGTGCTACCGGTCGGCAAGACCACCTCCAAGAACCTGCTCAACGTCGTCGACCGGCCGATCCTGTCCTACATCGTCGCCGAGGGCCGCGCCGCGGGCATCGAGCACTTCGTCTTCGTCACCGGCCGGGGCCAGGGCGCCATCGAGGACTATTTCGACCACCATCCCGAGCTGGAGGCCCAGCTGGAGGCCCGCGGCAAGACCGAGATGCTGGAGGACCTGCTGGCCGAGCTGGCCCAGCCCGGCGAGATGAGCTTCCTGCGGCAAATGCAGCCGCTGGGCCTCGGCCACGCGGTCTGGTGCGCGCGCGAAGTGGTGGGCGACGAGCCCTTCGCGGTCATGTTGCCCGACATGCTGATGCAGTCCGAGACGCCGGCCCTGGCCCAGGCGCTGGACGCCCACCGCCAGGTCGGCGGCAATCTGGTCGTGGTCGAGCCCTGCCCGCCGGGCGAGGCGCACAAATACGGCATCGTCGCCCTGGACGGCCATGAGGGCCGGCTGAACCGGATGACCGCCATGGTGGAGAAGCCGCCGCCGGGGACCGAGCCCTCCAACCTGTTCATCTCGGGCCGCTACATCCTGCAGCCGGAGATCTTCGAGGTGCTGGGCTCACAGGAGCGCGGGGCCGGCGGCGAGATCCAGCTGACCGACGCCATGGCGAGGCTGATGCAGACCCAGGCCTTCCACGCCTACGAATACGACGGCGTCACCTTCGACTGCGGCGACAAGATCGGCCTGTTGCGCGCCAACGTCGCCTACGCCCTGCAACGCCCCGACCTCGCCGACGCCGCCCGCGCGGCGATCACGCAGCTGCTGGATTGATGCGGGCCGCCGCGCTCGTCCTGGCGGTGCTGGCGGCGGCGCCGGCGGCAGCGGGTTCGCGCACGATCGTCTCCGGCGCCACCCATCGGTCGGAGCATGTCGGCCAGTGCTTTCGCACACGCGTGGAGCGGGTCACGACCCGCCTGGAGGACAACGGCCGACCCGTTCCTGACAGCGGCAGCGCAATCGAACTCGCCGACGGCCACGACAACGATAGCTATGAGCAGCTGCCA
>DATCFQ010000462.1:0-2114 GCA_036509495.1 Caulobacteraceae bacterium | reverse complement strand
GGAATCCAGCCTGAGAGGGTTGCCACCAGCAAAGAAGGGCAGCCGGGAATCGGTTATGACCGACCTAACCGCCTTTGGATCCTTGTAGAGTTAGGGTCCCGTCGCTGGTCCGTAGAACCTGCGTTCGGTTGACACGTTGGTAAGGTGGGACCATGTATTTGGTCCTGAATAGCTCCCCGCCGGACTTGGCCGCAACCCGGCCCCCGGCGGGGTTTTTCATTTTTGGGGCAGGATGGGCGAGCCGCGCAAACCACATGCGATGGGCTTTTTCGATGGCCAGAATCTCTACCAGCACGCCAAAGACGCCTTCGGCCATCACCACCCCAATTTCGATCCACTAAAGCTTCACGCGGCCGTGTGCGCCGCGCGCGGATGGCAACCCAACGCCATCAAGTTCTACACCGGCATTCCAAGCGTGCAGGAATCCGAGATGTGGAGCGGTTATTGGTCCAACCGCGTGTTGGCAATGAAACGCGCCGGAATCCTGGTCACCACTCGGCCGCTGCGCTACCGCAAGCAGGAGGCGTACGACGAAAACGGCGAGTTGAAGACTATCACGGTCGCGCAGGAGAAAGGCGTGGATGTGCGATTGGCGCTCGACGTGGTGAAGTCCGCGAGGCGAAAAGAATTCGATGTGGCGGTCATCTACAGTCAGGACCAAGACCTGTGCGAGGTCGTGGAAGAGGTAAGAGAAATCGCCCGTGAACAAGGCCGTCAGATAGCCGTCGCATGTGCCTTCCCGTCTGGGCCAAGGGCGACCGCCGGCAGGGGAATCGACCGCACGGATTGGATACGTTTAGATCAGACTCTGTACGACGCCTGTTTGGACCCGCGCGATTACCGGCCCCGCGGCGCCCGCTAGACCGGGCTGCCTGATAGCCTCGGTGACGAGCCCCAACGGCGGGCAGACCGGAAGGCCTTCGGTCGACACCCAACGGATAGGGGCGGTCCCGGCCCCCCAGATTGCACCCCGACGGGGCCGGGCATAAGTCTCCTCCCATGCGCCAGTCCTTCGACGAACACGCCGATCCGTCCTTTGGCCCCAAGCACCTGCCGCTGATCCGCCAGGCCATGGCCGAACAGGGGCTCGACGGCCTGATCGTTCCGCACGAGGACGAGCACCAGAACGAATATCTGCCCGCAGCCAACGACCGCCTGGCCTGGGCGACCGGCTTCACCGGTTCGGCCGGGGCGGCGGTGATCCTCAAGGATAAGGCCGCCATCTTCGTCGACGGCCGCTATGCGCTGCAGGTGCGCGACCAGGTCGATGCGGGCCTGTTCGAGGTGCGCGACATCGTCGCCGGCGGCGTGCCGGCCTATCTGGAGACGGCCACAGCCAGGGGCCAGGTGATCGGCTTCGATCCCAAGCTGCACAGCCCCGATGCCCTGGACCGTCTGAAGTGGGCCGCGGCCAAGGCGGGGGCGGAGCTGAAAGCGGTGCAGCCCAATCCGCTCGACGCCGCCTGGGGCGCGGCGCGGCCGGATCAGCCCAAGGCGCCGGTGGTTCCCCAGCCCCTGGAGTTCGCCGGCGAGGACTCCGCCTCCAAGCGGGCCCGGGTGGGCCAGACCCTGGCCGAGGTCGGGGCCGATGCGGCGGTGATCACCTCTCCGGCCTCGATCGCCTGGCTGTTCAACATCAGGGGCGGGGACGTGATCCGCTCTCCCTTGCCGCTCGGCCAGGCGGTGCTGAACGCCGACGGCTCGGCAAGGCTGTTCCTGGACCCGGCCAAGGTGACGCCCGAGCTGCCGGCCTGGCTCGGCAACCATGTGAGCCTGGATCGGTCCGAGGCGCTGGAAGCCGCGCTGGCCGAGCTGAAGGGCAAGCGGGTGGCCATCGATCCCAGCCAGTCCTCGGTCTGGTATCTCGATGCCCTGGGCGCTGCCGGCGCGGCGGTGGTGCGCACGCCCGATCCCTGCGCCCTGCCCAAGGCCTGCAAGAACGCGGTGGAGATCGAGGGGACGCGGCGCGCCCACCAGCGCGACGGTGTGGCCCTGACCCGCTTCCTGCACTGGCTGGCCACCGAGGCGCAGACCAGCCTGCCGGACGAGATGCAGGTCGTCTCCAAGCTGGAGGGCCTGCGTGAAGCCACCGGCGCCCTGAAGGACCTGTCGTT
>DATCFQ010000461.1:0-7066 GCA_036509495.1 Caulobacteraceae bacterium | reverse complement strand
ATCGGCGGCGCCAAGCCCTACCGGGTCAGCCTGCGACAGAGGTCGTCGAGCTGCTCGAGGTCGGCGTAGCGGATGCGAATCTCGCCCTTGCCGTCCTTGTCGGTGATCTGCACCGGCAAGCCGAGCCGTTCGGAGAGGTCGCGCTCCAGCGCCAGGGTGTCGGTGCTCTTGCGACGGGCCGGCCGGGCAGCGCCCGAGGCGGCGGCCTTGCGGGCCAAGGCTTCGGCGCCGCGCACGCTGAGGCCGCGCTCTATGATCTCGCCCGCCAGCGCGAGGGGCTCGGCCGCGCCGATCAAGGTGCGGGCATGGCCGGCCGTGAGGCTTCCCGTGCGCACCAGCGCCTGGACCTCGCCCGGCAGCTGCAGCAGGCGCAGGGTATTGGCCACGTGGCTGCGGCTCTTGCCGATCGCCTGGGCGACGTCCTCCTGGGTCCCGCCCGACAGGGTCATCAGGCTGGCGAACGCAGTGGCCTCTTCCAGAGCGTTCAGATCCTCGCGCTGGAGGTTCTCGATCAAAGCCAGTTCCAGCGTCTGGCGATCGTCCAGCTCGCGCACCACCGCCGGCAGGACGCCGAGGCCGGCCCGCTGGGCGGCGCGCCAGCGACGCTCGCCGGCGACGATCTGGTATTCCCCGGCCTTACCGGGGTAGGGCCGCAGCAGGATCGGCTGCAATACCCCGCGCTGGCGGATCGACTGGGCCAGCTCCTCGAGTTCGGCCTCGGCGAAGTCGGTGCGCGGCTGGTCGGGATTGCGGGCGATCAGCTCGATGGGGATTTCGCGCGGACCGCCGGCCCCCGGAGCGGAGGCGACCGCCTCGGCCTCGCCCATCAGGGCCGAGAGGCCGCGGCCCAGGCCTCTGCGGCCTTCCAGAGCCATCAGCGCCTCACGCGGCCGAGGCGGCGAAGCGGGCGCGTTCGCGGCCCACCACTTCGCGCGCCAGTTTCAGATAGGCCTGACTGCCGGCGCATTTCAGGTCGTAGATCAGCGCCGGCTTGCCGAACGAGGGCGCCTCGGAGACCCGCACGTTGCGCGGGATCATCGCCGCATAGACCTTGTCGCCGAAGTGGGCGCGGACGTCCTGGGCCACCTGCTGGGAGAGACTGTTGCGCCGGTCGTACATGGTCAGCACGATGCCCTGCAGCTCCAGCCGCGGATTGAGGCTGCCGCGCACCAGCTCCACCGTGTGCATCAGCTGCGACAGGCCCTCGAGCGCAAAGAACTCGCACTGCAGCGGCACGAACACCGCGTCGGCGGCGGCCATGGCGTTGAGGGTCAGGAGGTTCAGCGACGGCGGGCAGTCGATCAGCGCATAGGTGTAGCGCTTCGGACCCTCCTCCGCCCGCACGGGGGCCAGGGCGTCGCGCAGGCGGAACGAGCGGCCGGCGGCGTGGCCGAGCTCCAGCTCAACGCCTGAGAGGTCCGCATCCGCCGGCGCCAGGTCGAGACCCGGCACCGCCGTCGGGGTGGCCGCGTCCGCCAAGCCCCTTTCGCCCATCAGCACGTCATAGGTGGTGGTGGTCCGCTGGGCCCGCGGCACGCCCAGGCCTGTGGAGGCATTGCCTTGGGGATCGATGTCGATCAGCAGCACCCGTTCGCCCACCGCCGCCAGGGCGGTGCCGAGGTTGATGGCCGTGGTGGTCTTGCCGACGCCGCCCTTCTGGTTGGCGATGGCCAGGACGCGCAGGGACGAGGGCTCAGCGCTGGACACGGCGAAGCCCCTTCACGCGGACGATGCGGCCGGACGGGTCGCTGAGGCTGGGCAGGAGCTCAGCCTTGAACCCCCAAGATGTGGTAGCTTGGACCAACTCCGCCTCTACATCCTGTCCCTTCAGGAACAATCCCGTCGCGCCTTGGCGCAAATACGGCCAGGCGAATTCGAGCAGTCGCGGCAGGGGAGCGCAAGCCCTGGCGGTGACGATATCCACCGTCAATGACAGGCTTTCGGCGCGGGCGTTGTGGATGCTCGCGGGCAAGTCGAGGGAGCCCACCACTTCGTCGAGAAAGCGGCAGCGTTTGGCCGTGCTTTCCACCAGGTGGACCTTGGCCCCGCCGCGTCCCTTGAGCAGGATGGCCAGCACCAGGCCGGGAAATCCGGCCCCGGCGCCGAGGTCGGCCCAGGTCCGGGCTGCGGGGGCGAGCGGCAGCAGTTGGGCGCTGTCATAGGCGTGCCGGCCCCAGAAGGCGTCCAGAGCCGAGGGGCCGACCAAGTTCATCCGATCGTTCCATTCGCCGAGCAGCTCGCGGAAGCGTTCGAGGTCGGCGAGCTGGGCGGGCGTGGCGCCTGTGGCCGTGGCGAAGGCGGCGGAGTCGAAGTCGGCCACTTCGATAGCTCTAGGCGGCGCGGGCGCGGCGGACATGGGAGAGCAGGGCCGCGAGGGCCCCTGGGGTGACGCCTTCGATGCGCGCCGCCTGGCCCAGGGTCAGCGGTCGCACCCGTACGAGCTTCTCACGCACCTCGTTGGAGAGGCCGCCGATGGCGCCGTAGTCGAGGTCGGGGGACAGGCTCAGCGCCTCTTCGCTGCGGAAGGCCGCGGCGTCGGCGGTCTGGCGATCCAGATAGCCGGCATAGCCGGCCTCGATCTCGATCTGCTCGCGCACCTCGGCCGGCCAGTCGGAGAGCTCGGGCCAGATCGGAATCAGGTCGGCGAAGGCGATGTCGGGATAGGCCAGCAGATGCAGCAGGTCGCGACGGGCGCCGTCCGCCTTCACCTTCAGGCCGTGGCGGGCCGCCTGGGTCGGGGTGAGGCTGAGCGTGTGGGCCTGGTCCCGGGCGGCGGCAAGAGCCATCTGCTTCACGTGAAACATCTGCGCCCGCTCGGGTCCGACGCAACCCAGCGACACGCCGCGGCCGGTCAGGCGCAGGTCGGCGTTGTCGGCGCGCAGGGTCAGGCGGAACTCGGCGCGGCTGGTGAACATGCGATAGGGCTCGGTGACCCCGCGGGTGACCAGATCGTCGATCATCACCCCGATATAGGCCTCATCCCGGCCGAAGATGACCGGCTCGCCGCCGGCCGCCGTGAGGGCCGCGTTCAGTCCGGCGACCAGCCCCTGGGCGCCGGCCTCTTCATAGCCGGTGGTGCCGTTGATCTGGCCCGCCAGATAAAGCCCGGCCAGGGCCTTGGTCTCCAGGGTCGGCGAAAGCGCCCGCGGATCCACATAGTCGTATTCGATGGCATAGCCGTAGCGCTTCACCGCCACCTGTTCGAGGCCGGGGATGGTGCGCAGGAACAGGTCCTGGGTCGCCTCGGAGACCGAGGTCGAGATGCCGTTGGGATAGACAGTGTCGTCGTCCAGCCCCTCGGGCTCCAGGAAGATCTGGTGGCCGGTCTTCCCCGAGAAGCGGACCACCTTGTCCTCGATCGAGGGACAGTAGCGTGGGCCGCGCCCGGTCGTCCGGCCGCCGTAGACTGCCGATTCACCGATGCGCTCAGCGATGATCCGGTGGGTTTCCGGGGTGGTCCAGGTGACGCCGCACGCCACCTGCTCGCGGGTTATCGCCGCCGTCATGAAGGAGAAGGGGACGGGGTCGGCGTCGCCAGGCTGGGTTTCCAGCCGCTCCCAGGCGATGGTGCGGCCGTCGAGCCGCGCCGGCGTGCCGGTCTTCAGCCGGCCCATCGGCAGGCCGAGGCCATAGAGGCGGTCGGCCAGGGCGACGGCCGGCGCCTCGCCGATCCGGCCCGCGGGGATGCGCTGTTCGCCCCGGTGGATTACGCCCTTCAGGAAAGTGCCGGTGGTCAGCACCACCCGGCCCGCAGCGTAGGTCCTGCCCGAGGCGCCCACGACTCCCGCAATCCGGCCAGCTTCCACGATCAGGTCCTCGGCGGCGTCGGCGACGATGCCGAGGTTGGGCTGCCCATCGAGCGCCGCCTGCATGGCCTGGCGATAGAGCTTGCGGTCGATCTGGGCCCGCGGCCCACGCACGGCCGGCCCCTTGGACCGATTGAGCATGCGAAATTGGATGCCCGCGGCGTCGGCCATGCGGCCCATCAGGCCGTCGAGGGCGTCAATCTCCCGCACCAGATGGCCCTTGCCGAGCCCACCGATGGCCGGGTTGCACGACATCTCGCCGATGGTTTCGAGCTTGTGGGTGAGCAGCAGGGTGCGTGCGCCCAGGCGCGCGGCCGCCGCCGCCGCTTCGCAGCCGGCGTGGCCTCCCCCGATGACGATGACGTCATAGGCGCTCATGAGGGGCGCATATAGCGCACGGCGAGCCCGGATTCATCCGGGCCGCGGCGATGTTTCACGTGAAACGCTATTTGCCGATGCAAAAACTGGCGAAGATGCGGCCCAGCACTTCTTCAGGGTCGATCCGGCCGCTGACCCGGCCCAGCGCGCGGCCGGCCAGTCGTAGGTCTTCAGCGGCCAGTTCCGGCGCCTCCAGCGCCGCCAGACCCCTGCGCAACGCCGCCAGGGCTTCCTCGAGCCGCCCCCGGTGCCGCGCCCGCGTCGCCGCCGGAAACTCACCGCCCGCGAGATCCAGGGCGATCCGCCGATGCAACCGCTCCTGCAGGGCATCGAGCCCTTCGCCGGTCGCGGCCGAGACCTCGAAAGCCTCCAGGCCCTGACGGGCGCCAAGCGCTCGCGCCTCGGCCGCGTCCGCCCCCGCCGGCAGATCGCTCTTGTTCAGCACCAGAATGTCACCCGGACGCATCGCGCCGATCGACTGCCGGAAGGCCTCTTCGCCTGACGACGCGTCGACCACCCAAAACCGCAGCGCCGCCGACTCAGCCCAGGCCCTGGCCCGGCGCACGCCCTCGCTCTCGATCAGGTCCGCCGTGTCTCTCAGCCCCGCGGTGTCTGCCAGCAGCACCTTGAATCCGCCGATGGCCAGCGGGGCCTCGATAACGTCGCGGGTGGTGCCGGGGATGGCGGTCACGATCGCCGCCTCGCGCCCGGCCAGGCGGTTCAGCAGGCTCGACTTGCCGGCGTTCGGGGCCCCGACGATGGCGATGCGATAGCCCTCGCGCACCTGCTCGCCGCGATCGGCGCCGGCCAGGGCCGCAGCCAGCTCCGTCTCTAGCGCCTCCAGCGGCGGCCGGGCCCGCGCCGCCACGTCGGCCGGCAAATCCTCGTCGGGAAAGTCGATGGCCGCGTCCAGGTGCGCCAGGGCTTCCAGCAGGGCCTCGCGCCAGGCGGCATAACGTCGCCCGAGCGCGCCGTCGAACTGGGCCAAGGCCTGGCGTCTCTGGCCCTCGGTCTCGGCGTCCACCAGATCGGCCACCGCCTCGGCCTGGGCGAGGTCGAGCTTGCCGTGCTCGAAGGCGCGCCGGGTGAATTCCCCCGGCTCGGCCAGGCGGGCCCCGGCCCAGATCAGGGCGCGGGTGACGGCGTCGACCACCGCCGATCCGCCATGCAGGTGCAGCTCGGCGCCATCCTCGCCGGTGTAGCTGCCTGGTCCCGGGGTCCACAGCACCAGAGCCTGGTCGAGGACCGCGCCGTCCGGCCCGCGAAGGCGCCTCAGCCGGGCCTCGCGCGCCGGCGGCGGCGAGATTCCCAGCCCATCCAGCAGCGCCCGCGTCCCCACGCCCGACAGGCGCATGACGGCGACCGCCGCTCGGCCGGGCGCGGTGGCCAGGGCGAAGATCGCGTCGGTCATCAGCTGGGGCCTATTTCCGCGACGGCGGAGCGCCGGCGGCGGTCTCCATGAAGCGCCGCATCACGTCCTGGGCCTGGCCGCCGACAGCCATCCAGCCCTTCATCATCTCCTCGGGCTTGAGCAGCTCCATGTTCTGCTCGAAGCGGGCCTTCATCTGCTCCATCAGCCAGGCGTTGAAGCTCTCCACATCGGGCTGGCCGAGAAAGGCCCGGGCCTCCTGGGGAGTGCAGTCGATCTCGATCGTCATCTTCATCGAGCCGTCCTTTCGCTGAGAGCGCCTGCGAGCTACTACCGCCCCGGGCCACCAGGAGGAAGCTTTCCATGAGCGATCGCTTGAGCATCGAGACGCCGGACGGCGCCTTTGGCGCCTATGTCGCGCGGCCCACCGCCGCCAAGGCGCCGGCCGTAGTGGTGATCCAGGAAATCTTCGGGGTGAACCGGGTGATGCGCGAGGTCTGCGACCGGCTGGCCGGCGCTGGCTATCTCGCCGTCTGCCCCGACCTGTTCTGGCGGCTGGAGCCGGGCGTCGACATCACCGACCAGTCCCAGGCCGAGTGGGACAAGGCCTTCGACCTGATGAGCCGTTTCGACGTCGACCGGGGGGTCGAGGACATCCGCGCGACGATCGACCAGGTCCGCGGCTCCGACGGCTGCAGCGGCAAGGTCGGGGCAATCGGCTACTGCCTGGGCGGCCGGCTGGCCTACCTCGCCGCCACCCGCACCGACAGCGACGCCTCGGTCGGCTACTATGGCGTCGGCATCGAGACCTACCTCGCCGAGGCCGGGCGGCTGGCGCACCCCTTGATGCTGCACATCGCCGAGGAGGACGGCTTCGTGCCCAAGGCGGCCCAGGCCCTGATCACCGGCGCCCTGAAGGACCATCCGCAGGTGACGCTCCACAGCTATCCCGGCTGCGACCACGCCTTCGCCCGCCCGGGCGGCGCTCATTACGACGCGGCGGCGGCGGCCGGGGCCGACGCGCGCAGCCTCGCCTTCTTCAAGCAACACCTGGGCTGAACCATGCTGGCCATCCAGATCACCAAGACCGGCGGCCCTGAAGTCCTCGAGGCGGTCGAACTGCCGAGACCCGAGCCGGGCCCCGGTGAGGTGCTGATCCGCCACCAGGCGATCGGCCTCAATTTCATCGACACCTACATGCGTTCGGGCCTCTATCCCATGCAGTTGCCGGCCACCCTGGGCTCGGAGGGCGCGGGCTTGGTCGAGGCGGTGGGCGAGGGCGTCACCCGCTTCAAGGTCGGCGACCGGGTCGCCCACGGGGCGGCGGGGCGCGGGGCCTATGCCGAATACCAATCCCTGCCGGCCGGCCGGGTGTCCCGCCTGCCCGACGGGATCGACATCAAGACCGCCGCTGCGGCCATGCTGAAGGGCATGACCGCCGAGATGCTGTTGCGCCGCTGCTATCCCCTGAAGGCGGGGGAAGCTTGCCTGGTCTGGGCGGCGTCGGGCGGGG
>DATCFQ010000460.1:0-3396 GCA_036509495.1 Caulobacteraceae bacterium | reverse complement strand
ATCAGGTTTATTGTGTGAGCCTGGCCGGCGACCTGGAAGGTGACGTGTTCCTGGATCGGCCGTCGCTCTTCCAGCGCTTTGCGGACGAGGCTTCGGACGGGCGACCGTAGCTGGGCATGCAGCATACTAAAGAGGTTTAGGCTGGCCCCACCGCTCACCGGCTCCATGAATTTCGCGACGGGTCCCGAGAACCGCTGAATCTCGTGCTGGCCGTCGAAAACGATGTAGGCCGGTGTGTATTGCGCCATCATCCGCGTGGCCTGGGCGTCGATGCTATCGGCTTCAACGCTTCGCGGCGTGGGGGGTGCGGCGCTCATCCGGCTGCTTGCCGGTAGCCGCGGGATTTCAGCGGCGCCGTCGAGCCGGCTGAAAATCCGGCTGCGCTTGTCGAACGGCTTAAACAGACGCGCACTCGCGGCGAGGGTCTCCGACGGGCCGAGCCATAAGAAACCATGGGCTTTGAGTCCGTAGTGGAAAGTTGCAATGACGCGTTGTTGCAGTGAGGATTCAAAGTAAATCAGAAGATTCCGGCAGGATATCATATCAAGTTTCGAGAAAGGCGGATCCTTGACGAGGTCATGTGTGGAGAAAACACACATTTCTCGAATATGTTTCGCGACCCGATAGCGCGACCCTTCTTTTACAAAGTTCCGCTCTATTCTTGTGGCCGTGGTATCAGCTTCTATCGCGTCGCTGTATAGGCCCGCTCGAGCGAAGGTCACGGCCTTATCATCTAAATCGGTCGCAAAGATCGTCACGGATCGCGGGGATCCCGCGTGCGACAACGCTTCATTGAACAGGATGGCGAGCGAATAGGCCTCCTCGCCCGTGGCGCAGCCGGCTACCCACACGCGAATCGGTTCGTCAGGCGCGCCGTTTGCGACCAGATCCGGCAAGACTGTCTCAGCCAAGGCTTCAAACATGAGCGGGTCGCGGAAAAATCGAGTTACGCCGATCAGGATTTCTCGGAACAGCAGTTCAGGTTCATCCGGCAGCTTGCGCAGCTCAGCGATATACTCGGCCGGGTCTTCGATATGGAGCACCTGCATCCGCCGACGAACCCGGCGCATCAGCGTGCTGGACTTGTATTGTGCGAAATCGCGGCCCAGGCGGCTGTTGAGCACAGCGCAGATGGTCAGCAGGTGATTGACCGGGGGGGGTCCTGAGGTTTCCGAGAGGCCATGGCCCGCCATTCGGAATTTGTAGTCTCGATGTTCCAGCAGGCGCGCCGGCATCTCCTGGGGTTGGAGGACGTAGTCGACGAACCCGCCGGCGGTGGCGCTCTGCGGCATGCCAAATTTGGCGCGATGATCGAACGCGGCTTCGCTGAGAGTCAGGCCGCCCCCTTCCTTGATCGCCTCGATCCCGATCGTCCCGTCGCTTCCGAACCCCGATAGAATGATCCCGACAGCGTGGTCACGCTGATCTTCAGCGAGCGACACGAGAAACGTGTCGATGGCGGACCGCCGCGCCGTTGGCGTCTCCGGCGGAGCGACACGCAACACGCCGCCCTCGATCTTCAGGATGGCGTTTTGAGGAATGACCGCGACGGTGTTCGGGGCGGCGACGGTTCCGTCGGCGGCCTTCACGACGGGCATCGCGGTGCATTCGCCGATGATTTCGGCCAAGGCGCTGTTGTAGTCCGGGTCCAGATGCTGGACCAAAACGAAGGCCATGCCGCTATCAGCCGGCATCTCCGAAAAGAACGACCGGAAGGCGTCAAGACCGCCGGCCGATGCGCCGATGCCTACGATCAGATGGCCAGCGTGTTCAGGTCCGTTGTCGGTTGGGCCGCCCCCCGACGTGACCATTGCGGCTGACCCCGGGACCGCCGCAGCTTGGACACGTGGAGCTGATCGAGGCTTGGCCATGGCTATCAATTGGCACACATTGCCGTCTACGCAATGACTTTACCAACCGGCTCTGAGAACGCGGGCGAAAATGTCGATCTGATGCTTCAAGGCTCTGAGCGAGAGAGCGATGTCGCGATGTCCTGGCGCAGGATCTCCATTAGCTGGGCCATCTTTGCCTCCCGTGCGGCGGCGCGCTAGTCGCTTCGCCATGGAGGGAAGTGAGCGACAACGGGCCCCGGTTCTTCGGGCTTCGGGATGCAGCGGAGGGCGCATGAAGCCCCCCACCGCCAAACCGGCGCTGATCCCGTGCGCCATCTACACCCGCAAGAGTTCGGAGGAGGGGCTTGATCAGGCCTTCAACAGCCTCGACGCGCAGCGTGAGGCCTGCGAAGCCTTTGTGAAGAGCCAGGCCGGCGAGGGCTGGCGGGCTCTGCCTGCGCACTATGACGACGGCGGCTTTTCCGGTGGCAATACGGAGCGGCCGGCGCTGAAGCGGCTGTTGGACGACATCGATGCCGGGCGCATTGGCACGGTCGTTGTCTACAAGGTCGATCGACTGACGCGCTCGTTGACCGACTTCGCCAAGATCGTCGATCGACTGGACGCGGCCGGCGTCTCCTTCGTCTCAGTGACCCAGGCCTTCAACACCACCACCAGCATGGGCCGGTTGACGCTGAACGTGTTGCTGTCGTTCGCCCAATTCGAGCGCGAGGTCACTGGCGAGCGGATCCGCGACAAGATCGCCGCCTCGAAGGCCAGGGGCATGTGGATGGGGGGCGTGCCGCCCCTAGGCTATGACCCACCCACGGACCTCAAGACACGAGCGCTGGTCGTCAACGAGGCCGAGGCCATGCAGGTCCGGCTGATCTTTGAGACCTACCTCAAGCTCGGCTCGGTCAGCGCCGTCGAAGCCTATCTCGATGCCGAAGGCATACGATCCAAGGTCTGGAAGACCAGGGACGGCCGTCCAAAAGGCGGCGCACGCTTCTGGCGCGGCGCGCTCTTCCATCTTCTGAAGAGTCGGCTCTATCTCGGCGAAATCCCGCACGGGCAGAAGAGCTACCCCGGTAGCCACCCGCCTATCATCGAGGTCGGGATCTTCGATCAGGTCCAGGCGCGGCTCGCCAAGCAACGACGTGAGCGGCACGATCGCCCCGGCCGCGCGGCCACGATGGTTCTCAAGGGCATGATCTTCGACGCCGACGGCCAGCCGATGAGCCCGGCCTTCGGGTACGGCCGCAGCGGCCGGCTCTATCGCTACTACGTCTCTGCGCCACTGCAGCAGGGACGCACGCTCCCTCAGGCTAATGATGCCATCCGGCGGATTGCGGCCGACGCCATCGAGCGGCTCGTCCGCGATCGATTGGTCGACCTGGTGCGCGCCCCGGAGGTGGACGCCCCACTTGGCGCGATGATCGGTGCGGTGCGGCGGATCGACGTCGGCGCCGATCGGGTGCGGCTCACCCTGCGGCGGGCGGCGCTGGACGTGCGCGCCATCGATGCGGCCGAGCCGCACCATACCGACCACGGGCAGGTCGTCCTC
>DATCFQ010000459.1:0-4455 GCA_036509495.1 Caulobacteraceae bacterium | reverse complement strand
AGGGTGGTGACCGGATAATAGATCATCGGCTTGTCGTAGACCGGCAGCAGCTGCTTGCAGACCGCGCGGGTGACCGGGTGCAGGCGCGTGCCGGCGCCTCCGGCGAGGACGATGCCCTTCATCAGCCCAGGGTCTCCAGCTTGTTGGGTGGCGTCACGGGCGCCAAATGTTTTGCGACCTGCGCGGTCAAGATCGATCGCCTCACGAAAGAAAAGCGAGGCTTGATATTGGCCGCGCGTATTTGACCAAATCGTCGCTAAGCGTCTCCGCGGTTGAAGCGGCGGCGATTAAAGCCCCGGCCATCTGCTCGTCCTCGTCCTCGGCATCCATGTCCGTTTGCAGATCGGCGGCGAGTTGGCGCGCGTCCGCCGCGCTCAGCCGACGGCAGGCGCCCTCTTCGCCCCAAATCGTGATCTGTGCGATGCCGCGGCCATGGAGCTCGATCCGGACCCACAGGCCCTGCGCGACGTGCACGGACTGAAAGGCGCCCCCGTCGGCCATACCTCCCGATCGAGCCCGAATAGATGGTCCCGCCGTCATGAGGCCAACGTCATGCGGCGCCGGGCCCCAGTCGCCTTGACGTCCCGACAGGCGCGCGACCAGCAAGTCTCGTCTGATCGACAACCGGGGCGTCTCAATCGTTGGCTGTTCGTCATCGTTAGCGGCTGGCCCAGCACCTGATCAAATCGATCAGAGGGTGGACGATGTCGAAGTCGCGGACGGGCAGAAACGTCATGCGAGGTCCGATGCATGCGCTGTCAGCGACGACAGTGCGGCCTCGGCGTTCTGCTCTTTGACCTGGCGTGATTGGGCCGCCTGATCTGGCGTCTTGTGGCGACGTTCTCGTCGTACGATGGAATCGATTTTGGCGAACACAGCGTCGAACATGTAGAGAGCGCCGTCGATGGGTCGGAACCCCGGATCGACAAGCTCATAAAAGACGAAGCCATGGTCTTCCATATATCGGAATAGATCCATCATGCTGGGCCGGCCGCGCCGGTGGTCTTCGGCCCAGGTGCCGATCTCCATGATGACGATCTCGGTGTCTCGCAAGGTGCGCTCGGCGCCGCGAAGCGCATGCAGTTCGTGGCCTTCGACGTCCAGCTTCAGCAGGTAGGGTTTGGGCAGATCGTGCGCGGCCAGGAAGCCGTCAAGGGTGACGACCGGAACCCTCCGAATTTCATCGATATGCTTGAGGAATTTTGTGTGGAAGCTGGACCCGGTCACACCCTTGCGCGTGACCATGTCCATGGTTCCTTCCTCGTCGCCGACCGCGACCACGCCGTAGATCGATCCCGGATGGGTCTCGCAAAAGCGGCGCATGGCCGTCTCGACTTCCTGCACTGGGTCAATCAGGGCATAGATGGCTTCTTCGAACACATCGAGACCTTCTGTGCCGTAGGCGAAGCCGCAATCGATCACGGCGCCCGGCCGAAAGCCAATCCGCTTGATGTTCTCCAACACCGCTCTCTTGGTGAGGCGCTCCACGTTGAGGCCCATGATAGATTTCTCTCCATACCCTTTCGCAGAAGCGGTCTGCGCGAAGGCGGCGAACCGCGCAAGAGGCTTGTACGCCCTGGATTGACAGGTTTTGCGAGCCCGACCTATGTGCCACGAAGCGCTGATCCGAGGAGTGACAATTGGCGAAGGTCGAAAGCGCGGTCACTCACGTCACGGTTGCGACACGAGTCTGGTCGTCCGTCCGCGCAAAGAGCGCGAGCACAAAGGACGCCCGGCGTCTGGCCGTGCTTCGCAGTTCGGGATCGATGAACGCCGCTGCGCCGGTTGAAGTCGCATGAGCAACGACGAGCTTACGGCTGAAGTGGCGGCCATTATTCGCAATACCTTTCGCCAGCCCCAGGCGGAGATCAGCCGCGGCACCATCGCGTTGGACATCGACGGGTGGGACTCGCTTTCCCATACGACTTTGGTCCTCGACATCGAGAAGCACTTCGGCATTCGCCTGCCGCCAGATCGCGTTTACGAACTGGTGGATGTCGGCGAGCTTGTGGACCTGATAGCCGAAGTGCGGGGCGCGCGCTGATGGCGGAAGCCCAGAGGCGCACGCTCATCGTGGCCGGCAACTGCCAGGCCAGCTTCCTTTATCGGGCGCTCAAGGAGAGCCCGGAACTCGACGAACGTTATGAGATCATCTATTTCCGCAACTTCCGCAAAGGCGATCAGAGCGAACTCTCGCTGGATGACTTGAGCCGTTGCGCCATCCTGCTCGAGCAGATCGCTCATAAGGCGCCCGAGCTTCCGAGCAAGCATCGGCTGGCGGACGACGCGCGCGTTATCACCTTCCCGATCTTGTGGATGAACAGCCTATGGCCGACCGCCATCAAGGATCCGCGTAATGAGCCCACCGAGCGCCACCCGGGCGGACCTTATCCCTATGGCGACCGGATCGTGCTCAGCCTGCTCGACCAGGGCCTCACTCCCGACCAAGTCGCCCAGCGCTATCTCGAGTTCGACCTTGGCGAGATGGTCGACATCGAGCGGTTCCACGAAATCAACGTCGACAAGGCGCGAATTCTCGATGAGCGGGCCGATGTGAAGCTTGGCGCCTACGTGACGCAGAACTTTCGCGCCTCGCGCCTGTTTGTCACCCAGAACCACCCGACCATGACGATGCTGCGCTATATCGCCGACGCTATCTTTGCTGCTCTTGAGATCGATCCTCCTGAAAGCGACCTCGCTCAGGCGGCTGGCGGCATGCAGCATGTGCATATGCCAGTGCATCCCGTGGTCGCCGATCACTTCAAGCTCGATTGGTATGATCCGGAGATGATCTACCGCTATTTCGACGAGCAGCTGAAGCTGCCCGAGTTCATCCGACGCTACGCCGCGTTCGAATGACGGGCTCAAACGCGCCAGCGACCGGCGGCTGCAGTTAGCGCCTGCAGCCACGGCCGCCTGAACGGCGATAAGCCCCACTCCGAGCCAGGCTGCGGTCCGATGGCGTCATAGATGAACGGTGCGCCCGAGAGGATGCCGTCGCAGATGCAATCCAAACCGGGACAGGCGCCTTGGGCCAGGCTCTGCAAGCTCTCGATCTGGATCTCGAACTCCGCCGGCCCGGCGTCCGCCAGGAACGGGAGTTCGATCATCCGGCGGAAGAAGAAGTGGTAGGCGTAGCGCTGCGCCCGCTCGCGCCTTTCCGAAGACAGCCCCTTGGCGAACGGCAACTGATCGAGAATCGCGCGGTAGGACTCCGGTGAGACGGCGTCGTAGCTGAAGCCCTTGTTGCGGATCCAGGCCTCGCCCGCGACCACTACGGGCAGACCCTGGGCGGAGGCCTCAATGCCCGTCTTGGTGCTGTAGACCAGCACGGCATTGGCGTGATCGATCAACGAATAGGTGCTGAGCGAATCTTCCGGCGGCACCACCTTCACGTTCTCCGGTAGCGCAGGGAAGCGCCGAGCAATGAATTCGGCCATCTTGGCGCGGGATTTCACAAAGCCGGTGACCTCGGCTGGATGCACCCGCACGACCAACTGCAAGTCCGGACGGGATGCGAAGTGGGCGATTGTCTGCAATGTCCAGTCCGCCAGGCTCTCGAAAGCATTGGACTCGTAGTGCAGACACGCGTCCCAGGCCACGCTGGTCAGCGCGACGATCAGCGGCCTCCCATCCAGCCCAAGCTTGCTTGCAATCTCTTGGCGCGAGGAGTCCTCGGCCCGATTGAACCAGATCCAATCGCCGCTCGCTTGCCTGCGATCACGGAGATAGGAGATAATCTTGTCCCGACGGCCCCCTTTGAGTTCCAGGCGCTCCCAGGCAGAAACGTCTTCGCTGATCATGGTGTGGTGATAGGTGTCGCCGTGGCTGAAAATGAAGCAGTGGCGACGATAGGCCGGGTTCCAATTGACCACCCGAACGCCTCGCGCCCGCGCCACCTCGCCCACGATCCCCTGGGGGATGTAAATGCCGTGGTTGGCGCTGACGACCTCATAGTCGCCTCTGGCCAGAAGCCGATCAAGCCCGCGAGCCGTCAGCACGGCCGCCTTCATGAACTGTCGCGCCACCGGCTCGCCTAGCGGCTCGGACGAGAGCTCATCCAAGGCGAAGTAGCGCAGGGCGCCGGCGAGCGCATGTTCGCCAACCTTCCAGCCATCGAGCTTGGCTTGCTTGAGGCTCTGCAGATCGATCTCCGCGGCCACCGTCTGCGCTTCGTGCCGGTCCGCAGCGGTGAGCAGCTCGCTCAGGCGGATCGTCCGAAGCCCGAGCGGTGCGAAGGTTCGTTCACCGGTCTCGATACAGACCGCGCACCGTTTGCGCAGGTCGGACTCGACCATCCGGGCGGGCGGCTCTTTGCCGATCTTGGTCAAATGACAACCCGGCACGCCATTACAGAGGAAGATGTCCACTCTTGCGCCGCGCAAGGTGAGGGCGATGGCGAGCGCCTTGTCTGTAACCGCCCCGTGGTTGAAGCCGCCCATGCTGGTGGCAAGT
>DATCFQ010000458.1:0-2645 GCA_036509495.1 Caulobacteraceae bacterium | reverse complement strand
AGGGTGAAAGGCGCCGTCCAATAGGTCGGATCCGAATAGGTCATTTCATAGGTGATGTTGTTCGGCCCGATCGGGGTGAACCGCTCGGTGACATGCGCTCCAGGGCTCATGGGCACGGTGTTGCCAAACGGCGCGCCGATCGTGGCCATGTTGAGCGGCGCGGCGCCCGGGCGGATGTGGTCGGTCTCCACGACGAGCGTGGCGCCCTCCCAGTGGCCACGGCTCTGGCCCATCCAGTTGGTGGCGCCGGCGATGGTCGGGCGTCCATCCAGCGGGATGATCCGCGCGTCGTGGATCATCTCCAGATTGATCACCACATAGCCGGGGGCCTGCATGATCTGCACGCCGTTGTTGTAGCGGAAGGGTAGCATTGAGGCCGGGAAACCGCGGGTGATGCAGCGATCCCAGCTGTCGAAATCGGTCACCCAGTCGTAGGTCTGATCCCGCATCCAGCTCGAGCGGCCGAGGGCCTGCAGGCGCTTGCCCTCCGGCGTCAGCTCTGGCAGCCGGCCATTCTGCGGATCGACCACCATGGCGGTCTGCCGGCCTGCGCCCGTCTCTTCAACCCAGTTTCCCATGCCGAGCTTACCGGCCTTGGTCTCCCTCGCCGGCGCCTCGCGCAGCTTTGCCATCTGAGCTTCGCGGGACTTGAGCTCCTCGTCGCTGAGGAAGACGCGACCGCCCATAGCCGGCGTTCGCTGCATGGGCAGGCCGCCCAGACTGTCGATCGGCCACATGCCGCGCAGATCCGGGTCACCCCAGGCGGTCTTCTTGGGGACGTACTTGTGCGACACCGGCGGCAGCACATAAAGTTCGGGATGCTCTTTTTGGAGCTGCGCCTCGTCCACCTTCGGGCCGGGGGGGCCGCCCAATTGGGCCATGGCCGTGCTCAGACCGATGCAGGCCCAGGCCGCTGCCGCGTAAAGAGCGATTTTGCGAATGTCCGTCACCAATTCCCCCCACTTCCTGTGTTTCCTTGTTCGCGCGAACCCCCGCCACCTGTCTGATGCAGGATGGGCGGGTCGGATTCGGCGATGATTGTCACAGTCAAACATGCCAGCCGGGAACCTGAGCCGCAAGTCGTTCTGCGTCGCAGGCGTCGAGCCGCTGCGGCGCTCGAGCCGGACCCGGCCGTGCAGGCGGCGCCCGCGCGAGACGCCATAAGGGGGCTGGCCTAGCTTTGGCCGACTAACTATACGCACCTGCCGGCCGCGCGCCGCCTTCAGTTCAGGGCGAGACAGTTCGGCCTGTGACCGTATATTGGGGGTGCTGGACGGGGTCGCAGAACACCCGACCGCGTCGGGATCCGGAGGAAGGGACACTCATGCCGTTGGTCAACATGAAGCCGGTGCTTCGCGAGGCGATGAAGCAGGGGTATGCGGTGGCCGCATTCAACCTCCTCGACTTCTCGACCACCAAGGCGATGATCAAGGCCGCCGAGGAGCTCGAGGCGCCGGTGATCGTCCAGGTCTCGGCCAAGACCATCAAGTATTTCAGCCATAAGGAAGTCTTCAGCTGGGTCGCCACCGTGGCCGAGGACTCCCCCTCGCCGGTGGTGCTGCATCTCGACCACTGCAAGGACCTCGAGGTCATCCGCAAGTGCGCCGAGACCGGTTGGACCTCGGTGATGATCGACGCTTCGGACCAGCCCTTCGAGAAGAACCTCGAGCTCTCCAAGCGGGTCCAGGAAATCGCCGACAAGCACGGCTGCGGCCTGGAAGCGGAGCTCGGCCAGATCCTCGGCGTCGAGGACGACATGGTGGTCTCCGAAGAGGATGGCTCGCGCCTGACCACGCCCGAGGACGCCGAACGTTTCACCCGCGAACTGGACCTGTCCGCCTTCGCCGCCGCCGTCGGCACCGCCCACGGCTACTACAAGGGCGAGCCCAAGGTCGCCTTCGACCTGATCCGCGAGATCAACGATCGCACTCACGTGCCGATGGCGCTGCACGGCGGCACGGGCCTGGACGAGGACACCATCGCGCGCTGCATCGCCGGCGGCTGCGCCAAGATCAATATCTCGACCAATCTCAAGCACGTGTTCGTCGAGAGCTTTGTCGGCTATCACGCAGAGAATCCGAAGGATTTCGAGCCGCTGCGCCTGATCGACGCCCAGTACCAGGCGTGCAAGGCGCTGTTCAAATCCAAGATCGCGGAATTCGGCGGGACTGGCCGTGCCGCCGAAGTGCTGGCCAAGGCCGCCTGAGACCCGCCGCAATCATGAAGGCCCTCATTTTCGATTGCGACGGCGTGCTGGTGGATACCGAGCGCGACGGCCACCGCGTCGCCTTCAACCGGGCGTTCGAGGCGCTGGGCATCCAGGCCGAATGGGACGTGCCCCTCTACGGCGAACTGCTGGTCATCGGCGGCGGCAAGGAACGCATGCGCCACTACTTCGACACCTATGGCTGGCCGGCCGGCCGGGCGGAGTCGAAGGACGAGCTGATCGCCCTGCTGCACAAGACCAAGACCGACTTCTTCACCGACATCATCGCCTCGGGCCAGCTGCCGCTCCGGCCCGGCATCGCCCGCATTGTCGATGAGGCGATCGCGGCCGGCGTCCGGCTCGGCGTCTGCACCACCTCGGCCCCCAAGGCCATCGACGGGGTGCTCGACCTGTTCGGCCCCCAACGGAAGGCCAAGTT
>DATCFQ010000457.1:0-9192 GCA_036509495.1 Caulobacteraceae bacterium | reverse complement strand
GCTGGCCGAAGAGGCGGTTCTCGATCTCGTCCTTGGACGGCAGGTTGGCGTGGTTCGCCTCACGCGAGCAGACCATCAGCAGGTGCAGGCCCACCGGCGTGCGGACCGGCTGGCTCAGCTGGTTCAGCGGCTGGCCTTCGGCAGGGACGCGGAATTCGGGCGAGAGGTCCTTCACGTCGGATTTGCCGAGATCGCCGGAGACGACACCCGGGAAGGCGGCCGCCTTGCTTTCGAGATTGGCGCAGTCCGGCGACGTCGCGGCCAGATCGGCGAGGGTCTTCTGCGCGGCCGTGACCTGATCTGGGGTCGCGTCGGCCGCCAGGCGCACCGCCGCCTGCTTGAGGTCGACCAGGGTGCTGGCCCCGCCGGCCTGCTTCTCGCGAAGCTGCAGGACGTAGACGCCGTCATTGACCTGGATCGGTTGCGAGATCTGACCCGGGCGCATCTGGGTCAGGGCCGAGGCCAGCTCGGGCTGCAACTCGGCGCTCGACACCCAGCCCATGTCGCCGCCCGAGGCGGCCGTCGGCGCCGCGGAGAACTGGCGCGCCACGGGAGCGAAAGCTGCGCCCTGCTGGATCTGGGTGATCAGTTGCTGGGCGCCGCTCATGGCCTCGGACATGCCGCCGGCATGGGAGGCGTCGATGAAAATCTCGCTGACCAGGAAGCGCGGCTCGTCGGCGGTCGTCTTCAACCGCTGCAGCATGGAATTGATCTGCTTGTCGCCAACCTTCACGCGTGAGCCGTAGCGGCCGCTGATCATGCGGTTCCAGCTGATCTGGACGCGCAACTGGTCGCGCAGGGTCTGGATATCCAGCCCCACCCCGTTGAACTGGCGCCTCAGCTCATCGACGGAGGTGTTGTTGTCCTTGGCGAGGTGGGCCAGGGCCTCGTTCACCTCGTCATCGCTGGCGACGATGGGGAATTTCTGTTCCTTCTCGAGGCGCTGCATCTCCTGGAGTTCGATGTGCTCGTCCACCAGCGATCGCAGGGCTTCGTCCTGGATCTGCGGCATGTTCTCGGCCGTGGCCGGGACGCCGGAGGTGACGATCAACAAGAGCGCGCGCTGGCGCAGGTCATAGGTCGAGATGACATCGTCATTGACCAGGGCGGCCACCCCGCCGGTCAGCGGCGGCGGCGGCGGCGGGGCGCGCGGGGGGGCCGGCGCGGACACGGGGATCTGGGTCAAAACTTGATTCGAGGTCTGGGCCGTCGCGACGCCACAGAACGCCAGGCCCGAAACCATGGCTGCGAGCGCTCCCGTCAGCCCCCATACGCTTTGAGCCCCACCCATTGCCGAAGTCGTCCCTCTCATCAGCCGCCCCCGAGATCAGCGGCCATCGTCGTCCCTGTAACCTTGTTGGCCCAGTGTGGCGAGGGTGAGGCGCAATTGCACCGAGTGGGATGGGCCGCCGAGTTCGGCGAAGCCCGCCTCGTAGTGATAGACGACCTCGACCCGCGCGCAGTCGTTCTGGAAGAACACGCCCACGTCACGCCTGGACCAGGCGTCATCCTTCAGATCTCGCGTGCCGTAGAAGACCACGCCCCAGTTCCTGGTGACATTCAGATTTACCGCGCCCTCGACATCGTGGAGCACATTGGCCGGATCTGAGTTGTCGTGCAGGTAACGGACATAGCCCTGCAGGAACGAGAGCACGAAATTGGCCCCGACCTCTTCGCGACGGAGCGCGAAGTTCGCGTTGTCGAGTTCGGTTCGGTCGTAAATGCTGAGACCTTTGACCGGAGTCACCGACGCCGAGAAGATCCAGTTCGAGGCGGTTCCGGAATATCCGCTGGTCGGCGGCAGGGTCAGATCCGGACTCGACCTGAAGCTGCGGCCGATGAGCGCACGAGCCTGCAGGCCGTCGCCCCAGTTGATGGTCGCCCGGCCGCCGAGGTTCAGGCGCGCGCCCGAATCGTAGACGTCGAAGCCAGGCGCGCGGTTGGGATCGAACAGGTTGGTGTCGTCGAACAGGAAGTCGACGCTGTCCTCGTTGGGGATGTCCGGATTGGCCTTGGCCCGGGGCGAGATGATGCCCTCGGCCAGGGGCTCGAGGATCACGCTGGCGCCGCCGTCCTGCCTGATCAGGGGATAGCTGACGTCCACGCCCGCCTCGGGCAGGAAGCGTCCGGCGGTGATCGAAGGCGTGCCAGTGGGGGTGGTCGCGCTCGTGGTCGCGTTGGTGACATTGTAGACGTCGCCGCGCAGGGCGCCGAAGGGCTCGATGCGGATGCCGTCCCTCAGGGTGAAGGCGCGTCGCCAGTCGGCCTCGCCGGTGGCCCGGCGGCTGTCCATCCCGGGCAGGGTCGGATCGTCCACCTGCACATCGCGGCCCAGCACCACGGCGCTGCCGATCAGGATCAGCCGGCCGCCGAGTATGGGCCCGTCGGGCTCGTAGCGGCCCTCGATCAGCGGCGCCACCACCGGCATGCCCTTGTTGACGTCGTCGACCCTGAGGCCCTGGAAGTCGAGGGCCGAGATCGAGAGATAGGAGTTCTGATCCTGCCGGACGGCGTAGACCTGCGACAGCAGCCGCCTGGAATCGGTCTCGAACAGGCCCCGGTCGTCGTAGACGCCGCGGATGTCGTAGCGGTCGAACAAAAGGTCGTCAGTGGCGCGCTCGGCGGAGAAGCCCCAGTCCCACTCGTTGTTCAGGGTGAAGGCGCCGTTGGCCAGGATGTAGCTGCGCGAGGTGACGGCCGAGCCGGGCACGCGCTGGCCATTGTTGTCGAAGGCGTATTCGTAGGTGTAGCCGACGCGCGCATCGATCTCGCCCGAGTTGAAGCGCGCGCGCCAGTCGAGGTTCAGGAACGGGTCGATCTTGGTCGAGACGATCGGGCTGATCGTCAGGTCCTGGGATGGCGAAATGGCCAAAAGGTACGGCTGCTCGAACGAGAAGCCGCGGCGATTGGAGACTTGCATCTCCGGGGCCAGCAAGCCTGACCGGGAGGTGCTCTCAGCGTCGGCGCTCCAGAACACAGGGGTGTAGAAGACCGGGACCCCCATCACCTTGATGACCGCGTGATGGAAGTAGATCAGGTGTTTGGCCTTGTCCTCCACCACCCGCTGCGCCTGGATCGACCAGGTCGGGTTCTTGGACTGGCCGTTCTTCGCGCAGATGTCGCAGGGCGTGTAGATCGCCTCGTTCAGCTCGGTGACGTCGCTGCTGCGCCGGATGAGGGTGTCGGAGGCGATCTTCACATTGTCGCGCAGGCGGGCGGAGAAGCCGAGCGCCACGCCGGCGCTGAGGTCCTTGTCGAGGGTCAGCTCCTTGGCGAACTCGGCGGTTCCGTCGGTATTGATGACGACGACGTCGCCCTTGGCGGTCACCACCTGGGTGGTCTTGTCGTAGGTGAGCGACTGGGCCCTGACCGTGCGGCCGCGATAGCGGACCTCCACGTGGCCTTCGGCGCTGGCGACCTGGCTCTTGTTGTCCTGGGAGACGATGTCGGCTTCCAGATAGAAGCTGTTCGGCTCCAGCCCGTCCGGGCCGGGCCCGGTCTGGGTCTGGGCCGGCGTCGCCGCCGGGGTCGGCTCGGGCAGGGGGGGCGCCGGGCGGGTGCGCGCATAGGCGGGCGCAGCGCATAGCGCCAACAGCGACGCGCCCAGGGCGAGCGCGCACTTCAGGCGCTCGGGTCCGGGAGAGCGGCGATCGCCCAGCGGGGGCCGGCATTGACCAACCAAAGGGAATCCTTCGCTCGCGGACTTGAACTGGGCGGCGGAGCTGTCTTAGCCGGGTTCGAAACGGCCCACAATTGGGCTGCCGCAGAGTCGGCCGCGCATCGCACGCGGACTCCGACAATCAATTCAAACGTTTATCGGTTCGGGTCCCGAGCGGCTCGCGATCGAAGTCGCCGGCAGGCCCCTCGCAAGGGCCGCGCGCGCCGTTCGCCGGCTTGACGCCAGGGGAGGCGGAACCGCAAATGCCACCGTTCCGTCGCCGATCGCGACCCCGAATGACTGGCCTATGTTCGCGCTTCCCAACCCGGACTACGAAACCCACCCGTTCTACCGTCTCAAGCTGGAGGAGGTGGACGACGCGCTTCGGCGCGAGGCCCTGGCCAAGTTCATTCCCCACTTCGAGGCTTGTTATCAGCGGCGCCTCTCCGAGCCGAAGCTGAACTACGACGGCAGGATCGGGCATGGCGACGAGCTGCTGCGGCAGATCCAGCAGACCGGCTGCGCCGTCAAGCAGATCGCACCCGAGCGCAAGGCGGCCCTCGCCGCCCTGACCCAGCCGGTCGCCCAATGGGTGCACAAGAAGCTCGGCCAGCGAGACGAGCCCCGCTTCAAGGACACCCAGTTCGTGTTCAATCGGGTCGAGCACCCCAAGGTCTTCGAGGCGGTCGAGCGCATCTTCGAGGAAGAGCACGTCTATGCGGCCGCGTCCGCCTACGCCGGCCGCCCGGTGGTGCTCAAAGAGATCACGGTCCAGGTGAACACCGATCGCACGACCGCCCTGCAGTACGGCCCGCTGGACGAGGACGGCCTGCCGACGCCGCGCACCCGCTATATGCACATCGACAGCGCCCTGTGGCCGCCGGTGAAGGTGCTGATCTTCCTGAACGACGTCACCGCCGACAACGGGCCGTTCCGCTACGTCGAAGGCTCGCATCGGTTGGCCGGCGATTTCGAGTTGATGGTCCGCAAGGTCAACGACCGCGAGGAGATCCACGACAGCCTGTTCATGGCCCTGCCGGCGCCGTTTCGGATGTACACCCTGTTCGGCGACTTCATCGATCCGGACGGGGAGCCGGCCCAAAAGCTGCTGGCCCGCGAGCGCGCCTATTGCGACGGCGTCAACGATCTCATCCTGTTCGACTTCAACGGCGTTCACCGCGGCGGTTTCGTGCGCGAGGGGCGCCGTTACATGGTCCAGTGCCACTTCGAGCGCGGCGGCAAGGTCAAGCGGCGGAACTCATCCGTCCTCGGTGTGGAACAAGAGGGCGCAGGCTGACAGCAGCGCCAGCAGGGGCGGGGCCCAGGCCGCCACGAACGGCGGCAGCATCTCGGCCTTGGCCAGGGAATCGCAGAGCTGGCTGAAGAAGAACACCGCAAAGCCGCAGGCGACCCCGGCCGCGGCCAGCAACGCCTGCCCGCCGAGCCGCGTCAGCTTCAGCGAGAACGCCGCCGCCAGCACCGCCATGGCCATGAACAGCGCCGGCGCCGCCAAGAGCTGCTGCAGCCTCAGCCGGTAGTTGACCGCCGAGAAGCCGGCGTCCTCGATCCGCGCCACCGCCTTGGGCAGGGTCCAGAACGAGATCGACTGCGGCGAGGCGTAGCGCTCGAGCGCGGTACGGTCGTCAAGGTTCGACGGCAGGTCGAGGGTCGGGTAGCGGACCACCCGGCCGCCGGGAGCCGCCTGGCGGGCGCCGCTGAGACGCCAGTAGCCGTGCATCAGCCGGGCCTGGGCCGCCTCGATCCGATAGGAAAACACCGGCGAGCCCGCCGGGGTGACCCGATAGACGAAGAAGGTCGCATCCTTCAGCGCCACGCCACCGACGCCGGTATGGGCGGCCGCGCCGATGATCACCTGGGTGTGTTCGTCGCCCTGACGCAGCCAGATGCGGCGCGCGCTGGCCGAGTTGTCCGGGCTGAGCGCTTCGCGCGAGTCCTCGAAGGCCGAGTTCATCGCCGCCGCCAGGGGATTGAGCAGGGCCAGGGTTGCGACCCCGAGCGCGAGGGAGGCGGCCGCCGCCGGCAGGATGAACCGCCAGGCCGAGACGCCCGCCGCGCGGATGGCCACCAGCTCGCTGCGGCGGTTCAGATTGATGAAGGCTCCCAGCACCCCGAACAGGAAGACGAAGGGCAAGAGCTGCAGGATCACCGCCGGCGATTTCAGCAAGGTCAGGCCCAGCTCGGTGAGGAAGCCCGCCTCGGTGCGCCCCGCCAGCATGCGCGAGAGGTCGACGAAATTGATCAGCACCACCACCCCGCTGAGCAGGGCCGCGGCGGCGGCGATGCCGGTCAGGGCGTGGGCGAGCACATAGCGCTGGATGCGCGAGAAGGGCGCCAGGCGGGCTATGGGCGTCACGGCCGCGCGCCTGCCAGGGACAGTCCGCCTCTCGGACCGCGCACCCTGCCGCCGATCCTGCGCGGGAACAGGCGGTGAAGCGCGATGGCGGTGACGATGGCCGGAACCGCCAGCTGCAACAGGTTCATCCAGACCGAATGGGTGGCGAAGGCCTGGGCGGCGAAGCCCAGCAGCCTCACCGCCGCCGCGACGCCCGCCGCGGCGATGATGCGGCCGTTATAGCCCAGGCGGGTGAACGAGCCGCCGATGACGGCGGCCAGGGCGATGGCCATGAAGGCGATGTTGTAGAGCGGCGAGACCAGCCGCGAGGCGGCCTCCGACAGCATCTTCTTGCGGTACTGCCGCTCCCAGGCCTGGGTCAGGTCGGGGAACACCAGCTCGTGCAGATACCGGTCGCTGGTCTTGAAGTGCAACTCGTCGCCGCCGGCCAGGAAGGGGCTGAGGTCCAGGGCGTATTCGTCGAAGGCCAGGTAGTTCAGCACCCCGCTGGGGGTCAGCTCCTGGCTGGAGCCATGGCGCATGATCAGCATCGGCGCATCGCCGCGCTTGGTGATCTGGCCGGTGTCGGCGCTGAAGGTAGTCGAGCTGGCCGCGCGCTGCTGGTGCACGAAGATGTCGGTGAGCGCGCCGCCGGGGGTGGTGCTCTGGGCGTAGACGGTCAGGCCGGGGGAGGGCTGGCTGAACTCGCCGGGCTTGATCAGGCTGGCGGCGAGGTCCGCCCGGGCCTGGAAAAGCGTGGTCCTCAGCGCCTGGGACGCCTGCGGGGCGATCCACAGGTTCAGCGCCAGCGAGGCGAGGGCGGCGAAGGCGGCGATCCGCATGGCCGGCGCGATCACCTCCCAGCGGCTCATGCCGCCGGCGAAGCAGACCACGATCTCGTGCTCGGTATGCATCCGATTCAGGGCGATGGCCGCCGCCACGAACACCGCGACCGGCAGAATCAGGCTGATCAGCTCGGGCAGGGCCAGCACGGTGACCTTGACAAAAATGCCGAGGCTCTGGCGCTCGTCGACGATCAGGTTCAGCGCACTGAGGCTCTGGCTCAGGAAGGCCACCACGGTCAGGGCGGCCAGAGCCAGCAGCGTCGGGATCAGCAGTTGTCGGAGCAGATAGCGCTCGAGCAGGATCATGGGGCCGTTGGGTCGCCGTTGCAGCCCCCGACCGGCCGCGCCATCTTCTATACGCTGGCCGCCAGCGCCGACAACCAGTGGCGCTTGCAGCCGCGGCCAGCGTCGGCACAGGAGCGTTCATGGAAATCGAGTTCGTCCCGCAGGGGCCCGTAGAGGGGGAAGCGCTCTCGGCTATCGCCGCGCCGGTTTTCGAGGGCGAGATCCTGACCCCCGCCGGCGAGGCCCTGGACGGCGCCAGCGGCGGCGCTCTGTCGCGCGCCATGGGCTCGGGACGCTTCAACGGCGACAAGGACCAGATGCTCGACCTCCTGGCGCCGGCGGGACTGCACGCCGCCCGGGTGGTGCTGGTGGGCGCCGGGCCCCAGGGCGCGCTGGACGAGCTCGGGATCGAGCGGTGGGCGGCGGGCGCCTATAACGCGGTGAAGACCTCGGGGGTGTCGGCGCTGGAGCTGAGGCTCGCCGATCTGACCGACGCCCAAGCCGCCCGCGCCGCCTTCGGGGCCCGGCTCGCGGCCTACCGCTTCGACCGCTATCGCACCAAGGAGAAGCCGGAGCGCAAACCCTCGGTCACCAAGCTGCGGGTCTCCTGCTCGGATCCGGCCGCCGCCACCGCGGCGTTCGGGTCCCTGGCCGCCCTGGGCGACGCCATCGTCTTCGCGCGGGACCTGGTTTCTGAGCCCGCCAACATACTTTATCCGCAAGAGTTCGCGCGGCGCGTGAAGCAGCTCGAGGCGCTCGGCCTGGAGGTCGAGGTGCTCGGCGAGGCCGAGATGACCGAACTCGGCATGGGCTCGCTGCTGGGCGTGGGCCAGGGCAGCGTGCGCGAGAGCCAGCTCGCCGTCCTGACCTGGCGCGGCGCCGACGATCCCAACGCACCGCCGATCGCCTTCGTCGGCAAGGGAGTCTGCTTCGACACCGGGGGCATCTCGATCAAGCCGGCCCAAGGCATGGAAGAGATGAAGACCGACATGGGCGGCGCCGCGGGCGTGGCCGGGGTCATGCACGTGCTGGCCGGGCGCAAGGCCAAGGTCAATGCGGTCGGGATCCTGGGCCTGGTCGAGAATATGCCGGACGGAAACGCCATCCGCCCCGGCGATATCCTGACCTCCATGTCGGGCCAGACCATCGAGGTGATCAACACCGACGCCGAGGGCCGCCTCGTGCTGGCCGACGCCATCTGGTACTGCCAGGAGCGCTTCAAGCCGCGCAGCCTCATCGACCTCGCCACCCTGACCGGCGCCATCGTGGTGGCCCTGGGCGACGACATCGGCGGCCTCTACAGCAATGACGAAAGCCTGGCCGCCTGCCTGCTCGAAGCCTCCGCCGGCGAGGACGAGCTGCTCTGGCGCATGCCGTTGCACAAACCCTACGACAAGAAGCTCGACAGCCTGGCGGCCGATGTGAAGAACATCACCGGCGGTAGGGCGGGCGGCTCGGTGACCGCCGCCCTGTTCATCCAGAGGTTCGTGACCTCCAGCTCCTGGGCCCACCTAGACATCGCGCCGGTCGCATGGAAGTCCGGTCCGGGCTCGCCGACCATCCCGGAAGGCGCCTCCGGCTTCGGCGTGCGCCTGCTGAACCGGCTGGTGGCCGACCACTACGAGGACAAGCCAAGTCAATGAGCGACACCGCCAATCTCTTCTCCCGATGGGAGAAGAAATCTTGAGCGACGCCTGCGAGGTCTGGTTCTATCACCTCGAACGCACGGGGCTGGACCAGGCCTTGCCGGAACTGCTGCAGAAGACCCTGGCCCGCGGCTGGCGCGCCCTGGTGCGCACGCCCGATCCGGCGCGGATCGAGCATCTGGACGGCTGGCTCTGGAGCTACCGGGACGACTCCTTCCTGGCGCATGGAACGGCCGAGGAGCTCCTGGCCGAACGCCAGCCGGTGCTGCTCACCTCGAGCGCGGAGAACCCAAACGTCGCCCAGGCAGTGTTCCTTCTGGACGACGCCGAGCCTGGGGCGCTGGACGGTTTCGAGCGATGTATGGTGCTGTTCGACGGCCGCGACGAGGCCGCGCTCGCCGCCGC
>DATCFQ010000456.1:0-9108 GCA_036509495.1 Caulobacteraceae bacterium | reverse complement strand
CCCGGCGACGCCAACGCCCCCGCGAACTCGGCCGGCTACAACGTCGGCGCGCCGCAGACCGACCCCTCCACGGGCGCTCAGATCGTCACCAACGGCCCGGTTCCCGACACCAAGGCCAACCGCGCCCGCTTGGGCTCGCCGGACTCCCACGCCGGCAAGCGCACGGCGGCCGCCGGCAACTAAGGCCCCGAACGCCTGAACTCGCGAAACCCGGGCGGACGCTGCGGCGACCGCCCGGACGCCGATCCAGCTTGGGGCGCCAGGGGCGACCAGCTTCCCATCCGAGGTGATCATGATTTCGACGCGACCGTTTTCGGCTGCGGCGGCGGCCCTGCTCGTCCTGGCCTCCGTCCCGGCTTTCGCTCAGCCCGCTGCGCCAGCTCCGGCTCCAGCCCCAGCGCAGGCGCCGCCGGCTCCAGCTCCGGCCCAGACACCGGCCTCGGCCGCCGCGCCGACGCCGATCCCGCCGCCGGGGACGGCCTATCGGCCGATCGCGCCGGCCGGCGACATCCTGGCCACGCTGCAGGCCTCGGGGCAGTTCAAGATCTTCGTCCAGGCGGTCACGGCGACCAACCTCGCCCAGATCTTCAAGACCCAGCCGAACATCACGGTGTTCGCGCCGACCGACGCGGCCTTCAATTCGCTGCCTGCCGACCAGCTGGCGGCGCTGCAGAAGAACATCCCCGCCTTGCAAAAGCTGGTCACCTATCACCTGATCAACACGCGGATCACCTCGGCCCAGATCGTGGGCCACGCGGCGACCTCGATCCCCACGGTGTCCAACGCGCCGGTGGCGATTTCGGGCGAAGGCGGATCGGTGAAGGTCAACGGCGCCAGTGTGCTGCAGGCCGACGTCATGGCCTCCAACGGGGTGATCTTCGTGATCGACCAGGTGCTGCAGCCCGCGGGCGCGCCGCCGGCCGCTCCGCCAGCCCCGGCCGCCCCAGCGGCCCCGGCGGCAGCCCCACCGCCCGCCGGCCGCTAGCCTTCATTGGAGTATCTTGAAGCCGAAGTCGGCGGGCCCTATGGTCCGCCGGCTTTTTTCCGGCCTCATCCCCATGCCTTCCAAACCCCTGTCTTTCCAGGACCTGATCCTGACGCTGCACGCCTATTGGGGCGCGCAAGGCTGCATGATCCTGCAGGGCCACAATATGGAGGTGGGGGCCGGCACCCTGCATCCGGCCACGGTGCTGCGCGCGCTCGGCCCCAAGCCGTGGAAGGTCGCCTATGTGCAGCCCTCCATCCGCCCGGCCGACGGCCGCTATGGCGAGAACCCCAACCGGCTGCATCAGCACCATCAGTACCAGGTGATCCTGAAGCCCAACCCGGAGAACCTCCAGGAACTATACCTGGGTTCGCTGGAGGCGATCGGCATCGACACCAAGGTGCACGACATCCGCTTCGTCGAGGACGACTGGGAGAATCCCACCGTGGGCGCCTGGGGCCTGGGCTGGGAGGTCTGGTGCGACGGCATGGAGATCACCCAGTACACCTACTTCCAGCAGGTGGGCGGGCTCGACGTCTTCCCGGTGGCGGGCGAGCTGACCTATGGCCTGGAGCGGCTGTCGCTCTATCTGCAGGACGTCGACAGCGTCTATGACCTCGAGTTCAACGACGAATTCAAATACGGCGACGTGTTCCTCGAAAACGAGCAGCAGTTCTCGGCCTATGAACTCGACGTGGCCGACGTCGAGGTCATCAAGCGCCAGTTCGAGGACATGGAGCGCGAGGCGCCGCGGATCCTGGCTTCGCGCGGCCGGCAGGGCCAGCAGCTGGTGCTGCCCGCCTACGACCACGTGCTGAAGGCCTCGCACCTGTTCAACATCCTTGACGCCAGGGGCGCCATCGCCGTGGCCGAGCGCCAGAGCTACATCGGCCGCATCCGCGATCTCTGCCGCCTGTGCGCGGAGGCGTATGTGGCGCAGCAGGGGGGCAACGCCTAGGCCATGCCCCAGCTTCTGCTCGAACTTCTCTCCGAGGAGATCCCTGCGCGCATGCAGGCCCAGGCCGCGCGCGACCTGGAGCGCATGGCGCGTGAACGGCTGGCCGAGGCGGGCCTGCTGCCCGAGGCCCTGACCAGCTTCGCCGGCCCGCGCCGCCTGACCCTGGCCGCCGAGGGCCTGCCGCCGGCCCAGCCCGACCGCACCGAGGAGCGCAAGGGCCCCCGCGTCGGCGCCCCCGACCAGGCGATCGACGGCTTCCTGCGCTCCACCGGCCTGACCCGCGACCTGCTGACCGAGCGGGATGGCGTCTATTTCGCGGTGATCGCCCGCAAGGGCCGTCCGACCTCGGAGATCATCGCCGAGATGGTCGAGGCCATCGTGCGCGCCTTCCCGTGGCCGAAGTCGATGACCACGGGGACCGGCAAACTGCGCTGGGTGCGGCCGCTCAGGCGCATCCTCTGCACCTTCGACGGCGAGGTCGTGCCGTTCGAGATCGACGGCATTCCGAGCGGCGACCTCAGCCAGGGTCACCGCTTCATGGGCTCCAAGCAGGCGTTCGCAGCCCGCACCTATGAGCAATACGCCGACGGCCTGGCCGCCAATTTCGTGGTGCTGGATCCGGCCGAGCGGAAGGCCCGGATCGTCGACGCCGCCAAGACCCTGTGCTTCGCCCGCAATCTGGAGCTGGTCGAGGACGAGGGCCTGCTGGACGAGGTGGCCGGCCTGACCGAATGGCCAGTCCCGATCCTGGGCGACATGGATCCCGATTTCCTCGACCTGCCGCCGGAGGTGATCCGCACCTCCATGCGGGTGCATCAGCGCTATTTCGCCGTGCGCGATCCCGAGACCGGCAAGCTCGCGCCGCACTTCATCGCCGTGGCCAACATCGCCGCCACCGACGGCGGTAAGACCATCAGCGAGGGCAACGCCCGGGTGCTGACCGCAAGGCTCAAGGACGCGAGGTTCTTCTGGGAGAACGACAAGGCCGGCGACAATTTCGACCGCTGGCTGGAGAAACTGAAGGGCGTCACCTTCCACGCCAAGCTCGGCAGCATGGCCGACCGGATGGATCGGATTGAAGTCCTGGCGCGCCAGATTGCTGAAGTGATCAACGTTGATCAACATATGGCCGCTAAGGCCACTCGGCTTGCCAAGGCCGACCTTGCGTCTGGCATGGTTGGCGAGTTTCCCGAGCTGCAAGGAATTATGGGCGGCTACTATGCCCGCGAGGCTGGACTGCCCGACGAGATCGTCGAAGCTGTCCGCGATCACTACAAGCCAATCGGCCCGAGCGACGCCGCCCCGAGGGCTCCGGTCACCATCGTCGTGGCCCTGGCTGACAAGCTGGACACGGTCGCGGGTTTCTTCGCTGTCGGGGAGAAGCCGACAGGATCACGTGATCCCTTCGCCCTGCGACGGGCGGCCCTTGGCGTGATCCGCATCATGCTGGAGAGCGGCGTGCGCGCGCCGCTGAGGCAGATGTTCTCTATGGCGGTGGCGCCGTCGCCGATCCCGGTGGATGAGCTCCTCGCCTTTTTCGCCGACCGGCTGAAGGTGCTGCTCCGCGATCAGGGCAGGCGCCACGACCTTGTCGACGCGGTGTTCGCCCTCGGCGACGACGATCTGGTGCGGATCGTGGCGCGGGTCGAGGCGCTGGATGGGTTCCTGAAGACCGAGGACGGGCGGAACCTGCTGGCCGGCTACAAGCGCGCCGCCAACATCCTGAAGGCCGAGGCCAAGAAAAACGCCGCGGAGGCCGGGGGCTATGCCGGCCCGGTCGATCCGGCCCTGTTCGCCGCGCCCGAGGAGAAGGCGCTGCACGCGGCGCTCGAGGCGGCGGCGCCCAAGGTCGCAACCGAACTGCAGGCGGAGCATTTCGAAGCCGCCATGGCGGCGCTTGCGGGTCTGCGTGCGCCGGTGGACGCCTTCTTCGAACGGGTGTTAGTGAATGCGGACGATGCTGCAGTGCGGCAAAATCGGCTCCGGCTGCTATCCCAGGTGCAGGTCGCCATGGGCCAGGTCGCGGACTTCTCGCTGGTGGCGGGGTAGGGCTCCCACCCCCCCCGCTCATCCCGGCGGAGGCCGGGACCCAGGACAAGTCGGCGCGAGGGTGGAAGAGGAACCACCAAGTGCGCCAAGTTCACCAAGAGCTTGGCGCCCCTGGTGAACTTGGTGGTGAGTTCTGGCCGCCTCGCCGGAGAGGCGGCGCTAACCTGTCCTGGGTCCCGGCCTCCGCCGGGATGAGCGGAGTTTTGGGATGACTGACGCTGCCACCAAAACCCGCTGGGTCTATGCCTTCGGCGGCGGCAAGGCCGATGGCGACGCCTCGATGAAGAACCTGCTGGGCGGCAAGGGCGCCAACCTGGCCGAGATGTCGGCGCTGGGCCTGCCGGTGCCGCCGGGCTTCACCATCACCACCGAGGCCTGCACCCACTACTATCGGAACGAAAAGAGTTTCCCCGACGAGCTGCGTCAAGAAGCAGCGGCGGCCCTGGCCGAGGTCGAGCGGCAGACCGGCAAGCGCTTCGGCGACGCGGAGAATCCGCTGCTGGTCTCGGTGCGCTCGGGCGCGCGGGCGTCCATGCCCGGCATGATGGATACGGTGCTGAACCTCGGCCTCAACGACGAGACGGTCGAGGGCCTGGCGCGACTTTCCGGCGATAGACGCTTCGCCTTCGACAGCTATCGGCGCTTCATCCAGATGTATTCGGACGTGGTGCTGGAGCTGGACCACCATACCTTCGAAGAGATCCTCGACGACCATAAGGACCGCCTGATGGTCGACGTCGACACCGGCCTGCAGGCCGAGGACTGGGAGGCGGTCGTCGCCGACTACAAGCGCGCCGTCGAGCGCGACCTCGGCCGGCCATTCCCGCAGGACCCGCAGGACCAGCTCTGGGGCGCCATCGGCGCGGTGTTCGCCAGCTGGATGAACGACCGGGCCAAGTTCTATCGCCGCATGCACGACATCCCCGAGAGCTGGGGCACGGCGGTGAACGTGCAGTCCATGGTGTTCGGCAATATGGGCGAGAGCTCGGCCACCGGCGTCGCCTTCACCCGCAACCCCTCCACCGGCGACAACCGGCTCTATGGCGAGTTCCTGATCAACGCCCAGGGCGAGGACGTGGTGGCCGGCATCCGCACGCCCCAGTCCCTGACCCGCGCCGCGCGCGAGGAGATGGACGACCAGGCCCCCTCGCTGGAGGAGGCGCTGCCTGAGGTGTTCGCCCAGCTCAAGGCCGTGGTCGGCAAGCTGGAGACCCACTACCGCGACGTCCAGGACATCGAGTTCACCGTCGAGCAGGGCCGGCTCTACATGCTGCAGACCCGCTCGGGCAAGCGCACCGCCAACGCCGCCCTGAAGATCGCCGTCGACCTCGCCGCCGAGGGGCTGATCACCCGCGAGGAGGCGATCGGACGCATCGAACCGGCCTCGCTCGACCAGCTGCTGCACCCGACCATCGATCCGGACGCGCCGCGCGACGTGATCGCCCAGGGCCTGCCCGCCTCGCCCGGCGCAGCGGTGGGCAAGCTGGTGTTCGACGCCGGCGAGGCCGAGCGGCTGGGCGTCGCCGGCGAGGCGGTGATCCTGGTGCGCGAGGAGACCTCGCCCGAGGACATCCACGGCATGCACGCGGCCAAGGGCATCGTCACCGCCCGGGGCGGCATGACCAGCCACGCGGCGGTGGTCGCCAGGGGCATGGGCCGGCCCTGCGTCTGCGGCGTCTCGGAGCTGCAGATCGATGCGGCGACGCGCGAGCTGAAGGCCCGCGGCCGCACCTTCAAGGCCGGCGACATCGTCACCGTCGATGGCTCCAAGGGCGAGGTGCTGGCCGGGGCGGTGCGGATGATCGAGCCGACGCTCACGGGCGACTTCGCCACCCTGATGGGCTGGGCCGACCAGGTGCGCCGCCTGAAGGTGCGCGCCAACGCCGAGACGCCTCTGGACGCGCGCACCGCCCGCCAGTTCGGGGCCGAGGGCGTCGGCCTCTGCCGCACCGAGCACATGTTCTTCGACGAGGATCGCATCGCCGCCGTGCGCGAGATGATCCTGGCCGACGACGAGGCCGGCCGCCGCCTGGCCCTGGCCAAGATCCTGCCGATGCAGCGCGGCGATTTCGCAGAGCTGTTCCGGATCATGGCCGGCCTGCCGGTCACCATCCGCCTGCTCGATCCGCCGCTGCACGAGTTCCTGCCGCACTCCAAGAAGGACCTGGAAGCGGTGGCCGCGGCCACCGGCCTGGACGCCGCCAAGCTGATGCGCCGGGCGCGGGACCTGCAGGAATCCAACCCCATGCTCGGCCACCGCGGCTGCCGGCTGGGGGTCTCCTATCCGGAGATCTACGAGATGCAGGTGCGGGCCATCTTCGAGGCGGCCTGCGAGGTCGCCGCCCAAAGCCAGCAGGAGGGGGGCGAGCCGCCGATCATCGAGGTGATGCACCCGCTGGTCTCCAAGGGCGAGGAGATGGCCTATCTGCGCGCCCTCACCGACCGGGTGGCCCAGCAGGTGCTGGAGGAGAAGGGCATGGAGCTGGCCTATCAGGTCGGCGCCATGATCGAGCTGCCGCGCGCGGCCATCCGCGCCGACGACCTGGCCCAGACGGCCGAGTTCTTCTCGTTCGGCACCAACGACCTGACCCAGACCACCTTCGGCATCAGCCGCGACGATTCCGGCAAGTTCCTGGCCGCCTATCTGGAGAAGGGCATCTACGAGAAGGACCCCTTCGTCAGTCTCGACCAGGAGGGGGTGGGCGATCTGATCCGCATCGCCACCGAGCGCGGCCGGTCCGTCCGGCCGGGCGTCAAGCTCGGCATCTGCGGCGAGCATGGCGGGGATCCGGCCTCGATCGCGTTCTGCGAGCGGGCGGGCCTCGACTACGTCTCCTGCTCGCCCTACCGCGTGCCCATCGCCCGCCTGGCGGCCGCCCAGGCGGCGCTGGCAGGGCGGTGATCAATGACGGCGCTGCTTTGGCGGTTGGCGCCGGCCCCCGGCCGCGGCTAGGGTCCGCGCGTTTTTCGGCGAGAGGCGTGGATGGCGGACACTGGTGGGGCGGCAGGGCAGGTGGTGCGGCCTGAGGATCACCAGAGCCAGACCAATGCCGGCAAGTGGGACCGGAGCTACGCGCGCCTGAAGGGCGACGGCGCCGAGGGCGTGAAGACCAAGTACGGGGCGGCGACCACCTACCAGATCGCCGGGGCCTTCCTCGCCGGTTGCGCCGAGGTCGAGGACTGGGGCTGCGGTCGCGCCACCTTTCGGCCCTACTGCGCCGGGACCTACATCGGCGTCGACGGTTCGCGCACGCCCTATGCCGACAAGATCGCCGAACTCGGAACCTATCGCAGCTCGGTCGATGGCATCCTGCTGAGGCACGTGCTCGAACACAATTACAACTGGCCCAAGGTGCTGGACGCAGCGGTGGCCTCGTTCAGGGAGCGTCTGTGCGTGGTGCTGTTCACCCCCTTCGCCGACACCACCCGCGAGCTGGCCCACAATGGTTCATACGGCGTGGACGTGCCGGATCTGTCGCTGTCGTCGGCCGAGATCGAGGCCCATTTCGAGGGCCTGAAGTGGACCCTGTTCAGGGACATCAAGACCGGCAGCCAGTACGGCGTCGAGCACGTCTATTGCGTCTGGCGGCCCGAGCCGGAAGGCTTCTGGGCGAGGCTGAAGGCCCTGTTCGGCTGAGCCGTCCTGCGGCGGCGAGTTGCAGACGAAACTCACCGGTCACAAGTAAACACAAATAGAAACAGGCCGCCGCAAAGTCGCCACAGTGTGGCGACGGCGGCTGTTGCACAAAAGTCGCGTCGTGGATCAACACGACGGTGCAGGCCGTACGATCTCTTTCCTGACGCGTTTGTGGCTCTGGCTGGATGGGGCGCAGCGAGTTCAGGCTCAACCACAGCCTGAGCCTCGCACTATTGACCAGATGCTCTCGAACTCGGGTGGACCCCGAGGGGCGGGCGTCGCGCTTGAGGAGAGTGCAGTGATGAAATTCATGCTTGCGACCGCCGCCGTGGCGGCGATCTGCGCCGGGGTTCCGGCTCTGGCCTTCGCCCAGGACACCAACGAGGTGTCCGAGAACGGCGTCTACGGCGATCTCGGCTGGAGCCACGTGATGACCCACGGCGCCGACACCGATGGCATCCAGGGCCGCGTCGGCGCCCGCTTCTACCGGTTCTTCGGAATCGAGGGCGAGATCGGCGGCGGTCTCTCGAATGGCTCCAACACGGTGGACTTCACCAGCGGGACGCCGCCGGTGACCACGCCCACCAGCGTCGGAGTCAAACAGACCCTCGCCGGCGCCGTCTATGGCGTCGGCTTCCTGCCGATCACCCACCGCTTCGACCTTTTGGCCCGCGTCGGCTACGGCGGTTCGAGGTACGACGTCTCGCCGAACGGCATGACCAGCTACCGCGTGACCGAGAACGGCATCCGCTACGGCGTCGGCGGCGAGTACTTCCTGGACGGCAAGAACGGCATCCGCGTCGACTACACCCGCGAGCACATGGGCAACCTCGACGACACGCCGGGCTTCTTCCCGGCCCGCAACGCCAACGTCTGGGCGGTGAGCTACGCCCACCGGTTCTAAGAACCAGAGCGCTTCTCCTCCCTCGCTCCGGCGGGGGAGGAGGGCCTATTCCCGCTGCATCGGCAGGCTGAGGCCGGAGACGGGCAGGGCGCTCAGGAGTTCGCGGCGGAACCGGAACAGCTCGGCCGGCCGGCCGCCGGTCTCCACGTCGAAGCGGCCGAGACCCTCCACCAGGCCCGTACGCTCCACCCCCCGGCGGAAGTTCTGCTTGTGCAGGGCGACGCCTGAGAGCGCCTCCACCGATTTCTGCAGTCGCGACAGGGTGAATTCCGGCGGGGTCAGCTCGAACACCACCGGCCGATACTTGATCTTGCCCCGCAGCCGGCCGAGGCCGGTCGCCAGGATGCGCCGGTGGTCGGAGATCATCGGCTCGCCGAAGGGCGAAACCGATCCGGGCTCCGGCGCCGGGCGGCCGGCGGCGCGGGCGTGGTCGCGGGCGGCTTCGGGCGCGATGCCCGCCTCATAGAGCAGCTCATAGCGCTCCAGCACCCGCTCCTCGTTCCAGGGCGCCCCATCGAGCGCGAACAGCAGACGCATGCGTCCCCGCCGCTCGTCGGTCGCCGCCCAACTGGCCA
>DATCFQ010000455.1:0-2335 GCA_036509495.1 Caulobacteraceae bacterium | reverse complement strand
ACAAATAGGAGCTTGACTGACGGGACGGGGGCGAAAAAATGACAGAACCAGCGGACGGCGAAGCGGAAGAAGTACCGGCGGCATCGGAGCCGTCGAATCCTGCGGCCGTATCCATTGCACTTAGCCGACGGACAGCCGCAGGCTCAGAGGCCGTGGACGTGGAGGCCGCCGCTTTCCTGCGGGACCAACGCCGCCTGATCAATCTGCAAGCCGAGCATCTGCATGAGCAGCGGGAATTGCATCTCGCGCACCTGCGAGTCCGCCGCTGGAAAGATCGGATGTCACTGTCACTGCAGTCGCTCGCCGCCACAGCCGGCGCGGGCATAGCCATCGCGTTCGCCGTCATGGTGTGGTCCGCTCATCAGGACCACGGCCTGGTGATCGACGCATTTTCGGTGCCGTCCGAGTTCTCGTCGGAGGGCTTGTCGGGCAGCGTGGTCGCGCAACGATTTCTCGACAAGCTCAACGCGCTGCAAGCGGCCACCGAATCCGATCGGCCGGCTGAGACCTTCCAGAACAACTGGGGCGAAGACATCAAGGTCGAGATACCCGAGACCGGTCTGAAGCTCGGCGATCTCGAGAAATTCCTGCGCGACCGCTTGGGGAATGTCTCGCACGTGAGCGGAGAGGTTTACAAGACGTCGGCCGGCGTCGCTGTGACGGCCCGTCTCGGCGACACGCCGCCGCGGACCTTCGAAGGCTCGCGGGCTGAGGTGGACTCGCTGGTTCAGCAGGCTGCCGAATCGATTTACCGGTTCAGCCAGCCATACCGCTACAGCGGTTACCTCGAGCAGCACGACCGGGTCGCGGACGCGATGAGCGTAATCTCGGACCTGGCTACGAATGGCCCGGCAAGCGAGCGGGGTTGGGCTTACGCAGAGTGGGCCCTTTTTGAGCTCAATGATTACGGTGATGCAAACGCCGCACGCGTTCATGCCAAGCAGGGCTTGGGCTTCACCCCAGGTGGCACCGTCCGCGCCGATATTGCTCTGATCGGCGAGGAGGTCTGGTCGGGTCACGATGAGCAGGCTCTGAAATACTCCCGGGATCTCGACCCCAGAACCCACCAGCGCACATCGGAGACCACCCAGGCGTATTTCGAACAAAACAGGCTGATCTCCGCGGCTTACCTGTCGAGCTTGATCGGGGACCATAAGACTTCCGCCATGCAGTGGCGGCGCGTTGCCCAAACCCCTGAGTTTGAGGGCCTGGCGCGCCTGTCCTACGCCTTGGTGGCGACTGAGTATGCGCTCGACCATGACCCTGAGGCCGGGCGGCAGGTGCTCGAGCCGCTCGGACCCACCGATGACACGTCTTTTCTCGAGGCCGACGCCATCAGCGCTTTCATGGGATTGCCGGCCTATCAGCTGGCCATGGAGCGCGGCGACTGGCACGCTGCGCTCGACGACGCACGCGCAGCCGATGCATGGCTGGAGACTCACAAGCCTAAGCTGCGTGTCATGGGACTCATGCAGTCCGTTTGGATACACCCGCTCGAGGCACTGGCCATGGCCAAGGGAGGCGATGCCGCGGGCGCGGAATCTCTGATCGAGAGCACGCCTGCCGACTGTTACCTGTGCCTTCGGGTGCGCGGCCAGATCGCTGCGCAGATGCGTGACTGGCCGGCGGCGGAGCGCTGGTTCGGCGAGGCCACGCGGCAGAATCCGTCGGTGCCGTACGCCTTTGCCGAGTGGGGCCAAGAGCGATTGGCACGGGGCGACGCCGACGGCGCAATCGCCGTGTTGCAACGGGCGCACGAGGCCGGCCCGCAGTTTGCGGACGCGCTCGAACAGTGGGGTGAAGCGCTGATGCACAAGGGAGACTACCGGGCTGCGGTCGCTAAATTCCGCGCGGCCGATGATGACGCGCCCCAGTGGGGAGCGAATCACCTTCACTGGGGCGAGTCGTTGCTGCGCACCGGTTACGAGCGGCAGGCGAAGGCGCAGCTCGACAGGGCGCGCGGCCTGAGCCTCAGCGTCTCCGACCGGGCGGAGCTTAATGCGTTGCGGGCTCACGCGTCGCCGGGGCGGTAAGGAGTGATCGAGTGCCGCGCGCCAGAGTCGTGGCGGCCATGATTGCGCCATGTTCAGTGAAGACGTACGGCAGGTATTTGCGATGCTGGCCGCGGCCGACCTTTAAGGTCGCAAATTGCGACCTTAAAGAACCGGTCTCCTCCGCGGTGAGCTACCGCGGTTTGTAATGCGGATTCCATTGAGTATTTTTACTCAATACATTGAGAAAACGGTCGACAGACAAGACGATCAGGCAGCAGGACGAACGACGTGCGCTATTGGTGGGTCAACCAGAACCGGACCTTCCGCCAGGAGGTCGACGG
>DATCFQ010000454.1:0-4464 GCA_036509495.1 Caulobacteraceae bacterium | reverse complement strand
GATGGTGTTCTTCAGCTCCAGGATCTCGCCGCGCACGTCGACGGTGATCTTCTTGGACAAGTCGCCCATGGCCACTGCCGTGGTCACCTCGGCAATGTTGCGGACCTGACCGGTCAGATTGGCGGCCATCAGGTTCACGCTGTCGGTGAGGTCCTTCCAGGTGCCGGCGACGCCCTTCACCTGGGCCTGGCCGCCCAGCTTGCCTTCCGTGCCCACTTCGCGCGCCACCCGGGTCACTTCCGAGGCGAAGGAGCCCAGCTGACCCACCATGGTGTTCACCACCTTGCCGATGCGCAGGAACTCGCCGCGCAGCGGCCGGTCCTCGGTCTCGAGGTTCATCAACTGGCCGAGGTCGCCGCGCGCCACCGCGCCGATCACCCGCGCCATTTCCGAGGTGGGGTGCACCGTATCGGCGACCAGGGCGTTCACCGCCTCGACACTCGTCGCCCACGAGCCGGTGGCCGCCGGCAGCTTGGCGCGGTGGTTGATCTTGCCCTGCTTGCCCACCGAATCGGCGAGGCGTTCGAACTCCTTGGTCATCCGGTCGTTGAGTTCGACCACATCGTTGAAGGCCTCGGCGATCTCGCCATCGACGCCGGTCAGGTGCCGCGGCAAGCGGACCGAGAAGTCCCCGCGCCTGAACGCCCGGAGCGCTCCCAGGAGCTGGCCCTCGTCCAGCGTCGGACGCGGCGTGGCCGCCTTCACCGCCCTGCCGTTGGCCTTGGCGCTGGCCGCCGCCTTGGCGAGGGCCGCTTTGGCGATCACCGCCTTGGCGGTCTTGGGCGCGGAGCTCTTCAGTGCTGCGGCAGGCATGGGCGGGCCCTCTCGGCGTGCGAAACCAGATTTTGCAAGTGATGGTCGGACGCGCGCGCGCACAGCGGCGGGGCTCTGCAGAGCCCGGTCTCCTGCAACGGCAAAGCTAGGAATTCAGGCGTCACAAGGCGCCCCATGATCCGACCGACTTCATCGAACGCACGACTCTGGAAAGCTGTTCCCGCCGGCCACATTAATTTTCGCCCGGCGCCAAAGCCGCAGCTTTGACCTCACAACGGCGTGGACAATCGGGCGCGGCCGTGACACGCGCCGAAACGATGGGATGGGCAGGCGCCAGGGCTTGGGTGGTCGCAGCGGGCGTGGGGCATGGCGCCCGCGCGCCGCGGCTGGTGGCCCTCGCCATCCTGGCCCTGGGCGCCCTGATCTCCCTGGGGTTCAACCTGCCGGGGCACATGTCCTACGACTCGGTGCTGCAGCTCGCCCAGGGGCGCAGCGGCGTCTACAACAACTGGCACCCCCCGATCATGGCCTGGCTGCTGGGCCTGTTCGACCGGCTGGTGCGCGGCACGGCCCTGTTCGTGGTGTTCGACACCCTGCTGCTCTACGGCGCCCTGGCGGCCCTGGTCTCGGCCCCGCCCAGGACCTCGTGGCTGGCGGTCCCATTGCTGGTCCTGTGGGCGGCGATCCCGGACGGCCTGATCTATCCCGGCATCGTCTGGAAGGACGTGCTGTTCGCCGCCTCGGCGGCCTGCGGCTTCACCGGACTGGCGCTGGCGGCCGGGATCTGGCCGCATCGGCGGCGGCGGTTCGCCCTGATCTCGGCGAGTTTCGTGCTGCTGGCCCTGGCCACCCTGACCCGCCAGAACGGCCTGGTCGTCCTGCCCGCCGCCGCAGTCGCCTGCGGCTGGATCGCGACCCGCTTCGGCGCCCACAAGCCGCTGCATAGCGCCCTCGTCTATGCCCTGGCGCCGTTGGCGGGGGCGGGCCTTTTGGTGATCGCGGCCAACGCCGGCCTGCAGGCTCACAGCGACGGAGAGCCGTCCCAGGCCTACCAGCTCGGGGACCTGCAATCCTACGACCTCGCGGCCGCGCTGCAGGCGCGTCCGGACTTCCGTCTGGACCATCTGAAGGCCGCCGACCCCGCGTTCGAGCAGCTGCTCAGGACCAAGGCCGCGCCCGTCTATACGCCCGTTCGCCTGGACCCGATCACCGGCATGCCCGCCCTGCAGAAGTCGATGCTCGACACCCCGGCGTCGGCGCTGTCGGCCCAGTGGCGCGACCTCGTGCTCGGCCATCCCTGGCTCTATCTGAAGATCCGCGTCCGCGACTTCTTCTGGGTGCTGTTCACGCCCAGGATCGACGAATGCCTGCCATTCACCGATGGGGTGAACGGGCCCCAGCCCTGGGTCGCCCGACTCGGCCTGGTCAATCGCGAGCGGCCGCAGGACCTGGCGCTGAAGACCTGGGGCGAGCCCTGGTCGCACAGCCCCCTGTCGTGGCATCCGCTCTATGCCGCGCTGTCGATAGGGCTCTTGGTCCTGCTGCTCCGTCGCCGGCGGCCGGCCGATATCGCCATGGCGGCCCTGCAGGCGGCGGCGCTGGTGTTCGTGGCGACCTTCTTCCT
This sequence comes from Caulobacteraceae bacterium, assembly GCA_036509495.1. Classification (GTDB taxonomy): domain Bacteria; phylum Pseudomonadota; class Alphaproteobacteria; order Caulobacterales; family Caulobacteraceae; genus JANWHQ01. Next base: position 2,066 of record DATCFQ010000454.1, on the reverse strand, counting down.
GATCTCGGTGGCCTGCGACTACCGCTACCTCTATTTCCTCGACGTCGCCGCCATTGCCGGCGGAATCTATGCCGCGGCCGACCCCAGCGGCTTTCGGCTCAGGCGGCGGCCTCCAGCAGCGCCCTGACCTCCTCCAGCGCCACCGGCCTTCCCAGCACATCGAACAGCTCGATCTCGTGGCGCACCGCCTCGGCGATCTGCGGCAACTCGTTATGGCTGACCCCCACATCGGCCAGCGTGCGGGGAACCGGCAGCCCGGCGACAAAATCCGCGACCCGCTCTGCGCAAGCCCGCGCGCCCGGCTCGGGAACCGCCGGGTCGAAGCCCACGCCCAGGCCCTCGGCGATCGGACCGAACCGCTCCGGCGCCACGGCGGCCATGAAGCGCATGGCGTGCGGCAGGGTGATGCACGAGGTCACCCCGTGCGGCACGTTCCACATCGGGCCGATCTGGTGGCCGAGCGCGTGCGAGACCCCGAGCCCGGTGTTGAAGCCGCCGAACAGCGAGCACCAGGCGGCGATCTGGCAATAGCCGCGATGCTCGACCTGCGCCTCGCCGCTCGCGGTCAGCGAGGCCGGCAGATGGTCGGTGAGCAGGCGGATGGCCTTGGCCGCGAGCGCATCGACGAAGGGTTGATGGCGGATCGAATAGGCCGCCTCCACGGCGTGATCGAGCGCGCGCATGCCGGTCGAGGCCCAGAGCCAGTCGGGGGTGGCGAGGGTCAGCTCCGGATCGTTGATCACCACCTTGGGCTGGAGCCTTGGATCGAGCGTCGCGCGCTTGATCCGGCTGGCTTCGTCGGTGGCGCCCCCGCCGGGGGTGTATTCCCCGGCCGAGAGGGTGGTCGGGACGGCGATATGGATCAGCTCGCCGCCGGCCGGCGTAGCCCCGAACGCCTGGTCCAGGCGCAGCTCGCCGGCATCGAGGGTCATGTCGCGGCCGTTCATCACCGAGGCGGCCGCCACCTTGGCGGTGTCGATCGGGCTGCCGCCGCCGAAGCTGACCACCGCATCGGCGTCCAGCCGCAGGAGTTCGGCGGCCAGGTCCCGGATGGTTTGGGAGGGGACGTGCTGGGCCGCGCCGGTGAAGACGCCGACGCAGCGGCCGTCCATGGCCTGGACCAGGCGCTGCAGCAGGGGCGAGGCGCCGAGGCTGCGGCCGGTGACGATCACCGCCCGCTTCAGGCCGCGCCGCTCCAGCTCGGGGCCCAGCTCGGCGACCTTGCCGGGGCCGAAGATCACCTTTTCCAGCCGGGTGAAGGCGAATTCCCCGTCCGGCGCGCTCACGCCGCGGTTCTCCCGGGGCCAGCGGGGCGGCCCGCGGCCAGGGCGTCGGCGACCTTGTCGAAGCGCTCCAGCCCGAGCACCGCCGCGGCCAGGGCCTTTGCCCCAGCGCCCAGCACCGGCTCGGCCAAGGCCATGAACTTGGCCTCGATCGCCAAGGCATCCGGGAAGCTCGAAGGCTCGCCGGAGGGATCGCGCACCAGCACCTCGAAATCGCCCTTGCGGGTCCTCAGCCGCACCCGCGCGCCGAACGGATGAGCCGCCGCCGCCTCCACCGCCTCGTCGCGAACCACGCTGACCCGCTCGCAGAGGGCGTCGATCGCCGCTTCGCCGAGGCGCCGGTAGTCGTCCCAGCCGAAACTGCCCCGGTCCAGGGCCACGGCGGCGGCGAAGGCCATTGAGAACTGGCCGTCCACGACATTGCGCGGCCGCCGCTTGGCCGCCTCGGGTTCGCCGACCAGCACCACGCCGCTGCGATGCAGCCCGACCTCAACCGCTTCGATGTCGGCGGCGGCGAGGCCGTGGGTCCGGCGCAGCTGCAAAATGCCGTCCAGGCCGGCGTGGGTGTAGCGGCAATTCGGATAGGGCTTCACCGCGATCCGCAGCGTCTCCCAGTCGGAGCCCAGGCCCTGCAGCACCCGCTCTGGATGGGGATCGCCGGTGTAGCCGGCGAGCAGGCCGTGCCGCCCCTCGATCGCCTCGGCCGAGCCGCGGAAGCCCTCGGCCGCCAGGCCGGCGGCGATCAGGCCATTCATCGCCGCGGCCCCCACCTGCCAGCGTTTG